>NZ_JBEOTZ010000005.1:85014-336030 GCF_040303825.1 Streptomyces sp. NPDC094143 | reverse complement strand
TGGATCAGCACCACGGGCTGACCCGAGCCCTTGTCCTCGTACTGCACCTCGATGTCGCTGCTGTTCTCCGTGCCGACCTTGATACGTCCCATGACCCTCTGCCTCTCGAAGCCGCGTGTTCCGTTCCGACACCCAGGACTATACGACCGGTCTACTCGACGGTCAAGCGGTTCGGTACGGAACGAGTGTTCCGCGACTGACGAGGGCAGCAGTCGCAGCCGGACAAGGGATACGAAAGGTGGTCGAGCAGCACGACGGCGAACCGCACGCTGTGGTCAGCGGTTGTCGTGCCTAGCTCCTGGTGCATGTGTGGTTGGCCGTCCTGGTCGTGGGTGAGGGCGTAGCGCTCCATCTGGTTGAAGGCCTTGGACGCGACTCCGAGGATGTCCTTGTACGGGTTGACGCCGACGGTCTTCGTGGCGGTGCCGCCGGCCAGGCCTCCAAGGGCGTTGCCCCCTCACGTGCGGGACGCGCCGTCGCCCGCATGTCGGCACAGGGCGCGCAGGTCAGGCAGCGCGTACATGATCCTTCCGGTTTCGGGCCAGGCTCGCGATTCCCCATGAGAGGGAGGAAGGGGTACGCCCCTCGCGCGTGAAGGAACGCACTGCGCGTGGGAACGGCTGCGTCCGGCACGGGCCCTGCGCCGCGTGCGACCGGTGCACAACATCCCCGACACGGCGACTCTTCACCACCGGCGGCGACTCACTCACGAGGACTGATTCGTGCCGGGCTTTGCGGCATGAGACTCGCCGGCCTGCGCACTCCGCTCGTCGCGCGCTCGCGGGCACCGCACTGACCGCTGTCTCCACCCGCTGCCCGCGCCGCGGACCTACCCTCCGGCGTTCCGAGCAGCCGTCGACGGCGCACCCGCAGTAAAGGATCTTGGATGGCTCGCGGAGCCCGAAGGGCGAGGGCCGCGAGGCGATATGTCGGCCTTGTGTCTTTTCCGGACTCCAGACGAGTTCTACGCTCGTGTACAGATGGCAGGCGGAGGGCCGGCCAGTCGACCACCGCCGCCTGTAACGAGCGGAGGCGGAGATGAAAGCGTCGATACGGCGGTCCGCGATCTTCTCAAGCGCGGCCGCCCTCGTGATAGCCGTCTGCGGTTCCACCGGCACTGCCCAGGCCGATCCGGGCGATGGTGAGCTCCAGTTCGGTTACGTCCTGCCGGAGACGGGACAGTTGGCCTACCTCGGCCCACCCCAGGTCGAGTCGCTGAAGTTCGCGATACAGAAGATCAACGACGCGGGCGGGGTCCTGGGCAAGTCCGTACCGACCGTGGTCTCCAGCGACGAGGCGGGCCAGGAGGCCGTTGCCGCACAGTCGGCGGACCGGGTCCTCGCCGCGGGCGTGGACGCGATCGTCGGAGCGGCGGCTTCCGGTATGTCGCTGGCGTTCATCGACCGGGTGACCGGAGCGGGCGTCGTGCAGTGCTCGGGGTCGAACACCGCTCCCACTTTCACCGACTACGAGGACGACGGCTTCTACTTCCGTACCGTCCCCAGCGACGCGTTGCAGGGGCCCATCCTGGCGGATGTCGTCCGTGATGACGGCCATGACCGGGTGGCCCTGGTCGCACGGGCGGACGACTACGGGCGCGGCCTGATGGAGGCCACCCGCAAGACGCTCGAGGAGCGCGGTGCGACGGTGACGCTCGCGGAGACCTACGACCCGAAGGCGACCAACTTCGACCAGGTCGTCCAGCAGGTGGAGAACTCCAGGCCGGACGCCGCCGTGGTGATCGCCTTCGAGGAAGGCACCCAGATCCTGCAGGGCATGATCGAGTCCGGACTCGGGCCCGACCGGATCGGCGTCTACGGCGCCGACGGCCTGCGCAGCGAGGAACTGCCCTCGCTGGTCGCTCCGGGACAGCCGGAGAGGCTCTCCGGGATGAAGGGGACCGCGCCGGCCTCGGCGGAGAACGAGCAGTACGTGAAGGAGCTGAAGGAGTTCGCGCCGAAGCTGAAGGAGCTGCAGTTCGCGCCGCAGGTGTTCGACTGCGCGACGACGATCGCGCTCGCCGCCGAGAAGGCGGAGTCCGACGACCCGGGCGACTACGTGAAGGAGATGAACGGGATCACCAGGGACGGCGAGAAGTGCAACTCGTTCGCCGCCTGCAAGGAGCTGCTCGCCGACGGCAGGGACATCGACTACGACGGTGTGAGCGGTCCGCTCGACTTCACCGACAAGGGCGAACCCGGCCAGGCGGCGATCGAGGTGTACGGCTACGACGACGAAGGGAAGCTGCAGGCCCTGCGTACCGAGACCAGCAGGGCCGAGGAGTGACCGGGAGGACCGACGACGGGGGTCAACGGACGCGGGCGAGCGTGCCGAGGTAGAGCTCGATCACCTTCTCGTCGTGCAGCAGGGCCGTACCCGTGCCGGTGTACGCGTTGCGGCCCTGGTCGAGCACGTAGCCGCGGTCGCAGAGCTGAAGGCACCTGCGGGCGTTCTGCTCGACCATGAGCACGGCGACGCCCGCGCTGTTGATCATCCTGCACCGGTCGAAGACGTGGTCCTGATGGAGTGGTGACAGGCCGGCCGACGGCTCGTCGAGCAGCAGCAGTTGCGGCTGCATCATCAGCGCGCGGGCCATCGCGAGCATCTGGCGTTCGCCGCCGGACATCGCGCCGGCCTTCTGTTTGCGCCGGTCGGACAGCACGGGGAAGAGTTCCTCGACCGCGGCGACCCGCCGTGCGTGGTCCTTGGGCCGCAGGTAGAGCCCCATCCGCAGGTTCTCCTCGACGGTCAGGGTGGGGAACACGTTCTGCAGCTGCGGTACGTAGCCCACGCCCCGCCGGACCAGCTCGTGCGCGGGCCTGCCGGTCACGTCCTCGCCGCGCAGCCGCACGGTCCCGCCGCGCACCCGCAGCAACCCGAAGACGGCCTTGATCAGCGTGGACTTGCCCGCGCCGTTGGGGCCGATCACACCGACCACCTCGCCCGGCCGCACCTCGACGTTGCATCCGCGCAGCACGTCGGCACCGGGGACGTATCCGGCGACGATGTCATCGGCCGCCAGCACCGGTACCTGTTCCTCGTCGGACATCGCTACTCCTCCTTCCCCTTCCCCTCCTCCTCGGTCGCATCCGGCTCGTCGTGCCGCTTGCCCAGGTAGGCGTCCACGACGGCGGCGTTCCGGCCGATCGTGTGCGGTGGGCCCTCGGCCACCAGGCGGCCGTCGGCCATGACGGCCACCCAGTCGCTGATGCCCATCACCACGTCCATGTCGTGCTCGACGAAGCACACGGTCAGCCCTTCGTCCCGCAACCGCGTGATGTGCCCGAGCAGCGACTGGGTCAGCGCGGGGTTCACCCCGGCCATCGGCTCGTCGAGCAGGAGCATGACCGGCCGGGTCATCAGCGCGCGGGCCAGTTCCAGCAGTTTGCGCTGGCCGCCGGAGAGCGTGCCGGCGTGGTCGTCGCGCAGGGGTCCGAGCCGGAACCGGTCCAGCAGTTCGTCGGCCCGGCCCTCGAACTCACGCTCCTGGCCGCGCCACAGCGGTCGCAGCAGCGCGGGCAGCATCCGCTCGCCGCGTTGCCCGGGGGCGGCGAGCAGCAGGTTCTCCAGCACCGTGAGCCGGGCGAGCGCCCTGGACAGCTGGAACGTACGGACCATTCCGCGCCGCGCCACCCGGTGCGCCGGGGTGCCGGTGAGCGGCCGGCCGTCGAACGTCCACCGGCCACCGTCGGCCCGGTCGAACCCGCTCACCACGTTGAACAACGTGGTCTTGCCGGCACCGTTGGGCCCGATGAGCGCCGTGATGGCCCCGCGCTGCACCTCCAGGTGCTCGACCCGCACGGCGACGAGGCCGCCGAAGGTGCGGGTCACCTGGTCCAGGACCAGCAGGGGATCGGGTTTGCGCACCCCCGGCTCGGGATCGATCTCCGAGAGCCGTCCCGGGTGGGGCACCACAGGGTCAGCGGCCACTGAGCAGCATCTCCTTCCGGCTGCCGAGGATGCCCTGCGGCCGGAACGCGACCAGCAGGATCAGGGCGACCCCGACCAGGGCGAAGCGCACCGCGCCGACCTCCGAGGTGCTGATGAGGTCCGGCGAGATGTACTCGGCGTCGATGGCCTGGCGGAGCGCGCTGTCGAGGAAGCTGAGGACGAACCAGAACAGGATCGAGCCGACGACCGGCCCGAGGATCCGCCCGGCGCCTCCGAGCACGAGCAGCGTGTACAGGAAGAACGTGACACCCGGGTCGTAGTTGTCCGGGTTCACGGACTGCACCTGGATCGCCTGCATCATGCCCGCGGCCGCCCCGATGACGCCGCCGAGCGCTAGGCTCTGCATCTTGTAGGCGTAGACGTTCTTGCCGAGGCTGCGCGCGGCGACCTCGTCATCACGGATCGATCGGATGACTCGGCCCCAGGGGCTGTGGATCAGCAGGGCGAGCAGACCTCCGACCGCGACCACCAGCGCCCATCCTACGATCATCACCCAGAGGTCGCGTGCGCTGAACCGCACGAGCCACAGGCCGTAGGTGCCTGGCTCGATGGGGCTGAGCGCGTAGAAGTCGTCGGCGAAGCGCTGCAGCCCGAACACCCCGCCAGTGACCGGTTCGGCCCAGCTGGAGCGGTAGAACAGCCGTAGCGTCTCCCCCGCCGCGATGGTGGTGATGGCGAGGTAGTCGGCGCGCAGCCGCAGGGTGGGCAGGCCGAGGAGCAGGGCCAGCACGATCGCGCAGGCGATTCCGCCCAGGACGCCGAGCCACATCGGGCCGCCGTACGTCGACACGGTGATGGCGAGCCCGTAGCCGCCGACCAGCATGAATCCGACCTGGCCGAAGTTCAGCAGCCCGGTGTAGCCGAAGTGCAGGTTCAGTCCGATCGCGGCGAGGGCGTAGATGGCGGCGATGGGGCCGATTCCCGAGCGCAGGGCGTCGGAGAGGATGGCCGAGAAGTCCATGGCGCCGCCCCCTCACCCGACGCGTTCGGCCCGGCCGAGAATGCCCTGCGGCCGGACGAGGAGGACCAGGATGAGGACGATCAGCGCCCAGGCGTACTGCAGGTCGACCGGGAACCACAGGGTGGACATCTGGGCGACGACGCCGATGACGAGGCTGCCGACCATCGCACCGTAGGCGGAGCCGAGGCCGCCCAGGATGACCCCGGCGAACATGAGCAGCAGGAGCTTGAAGCCCATGTCCCAGGTGACGATCTCGACCAGTCCGAAGAACACCCCGCCGAGCGCGGCCAGCCCGCCGCCGAGCATCCACACGAACAGCACCACGCGCTGCACGTCGATGCCCGACGCCTCCGCGAGGTCGCGGTTGGCGGAGACGGCCCGCACAGCCGTGCCGATCCGCGTCTTCTGCAGGAGCGCGGCGATGCCGAGCAGCACCAGGACGGAGAGCAGGGTGACCGTGAGGTCCCGCGGGGTGATGCCGGCCGACCCGATGCCGATCGTGTTCTGGATGTCGTACTGGGCGTAGGAGGCGGGCCGTGTTCCGTACAGCACGAGTACAACGTGGCGCAGCAGCAACGAGAGCCCGATGGTGACGATGAACATGTTGATCAGCCCGGTGCCCCGAGCCCGCAGCGGGCGCCAGATGCCGCGGTCGACCACCCCGCCGAGCAGGGCGCCGAAGACCACCGCGGCAAGGGCGGCGGGGATCAGGTGCCAGCCCGGGCCGGCGGCGGAGGCGTTGAGGAAGAACGCGAAGGTGGCGCCGATCGTGACGAACTCACCGTGCGCGAAGTTAATCAGGTGGATGGTGCCGAAGATCAGTGAGAGCCCGACCGATGTGATCGCGATGATCACCCCGAACTGGATGCCGTCGATCAGCGCCTGCAGAGCGCGCGCGGCGAACGTGGGGCCGCGCGGGACTTCCTCACCCTGTGCCCGCGCGGACATCGCGGGCACCGCCACGAGGACCAGGGCGAGGGCCGGCACGAGCATCCGCTGATAGCGCACGGTGGTCCCGGTACGTCACGAACGTCCCTTACCGCCCCAGTGTAGGCGCAAGTGGCGGCGGCGCTACCCGCTCTTCCCACGGCTGCTGTTCGTCCTGGACAGCACCCACGATGCGACGACACCACCCCCGCACACCCCCTGCGCTGGTCCCGGAGGCGAGGAAGGTCCTGGCAGATCTTCCGTAGATCCCGCATCAGCCCCAACCCTATGGATCCCCCTGACGCCTGGCATCCCGCCGGTCCGCTCCCGCTTTCGCCCCCGGTGCCGACGTCCGGTCAAACTGCATGCGGACCAGGGCTACGACTTCGACCACCCGCGAGCTGATCGGTGCTTGACGGAGGCCCGTGCTGCGAACGCGTTCGTTACGATCGGTGTCATGCGTGGGAGAAGAGAGCCGATCAGCCGCCGGGAGCGTCCGGCGAAGCCCGCCCTGTCCCGGCGCTGGATCGTGGACACCGCCGTGCGCATCATGCGCGAGGAAGGGCTGGAGAAGGTCACGATGCGCCGCCTGGCGCAGGAGCTGGACACCGGCCCGGCCTCGCTGTACGTCTACGTGGCCAACACCGCCGAGCTGCACGCGGCCGTCCTGGACGCCCTTCTCGGGGAGGTCGACCTGACTGGCCGGGACGGCGGTGGCGACTGGCGCGAGCAGCTGCGCGCTGTCATGACGTCGTACACCCTGGTGCTGTTCAAGTACCCACAGCTGGCCCGGTCCGCGCTCGTGGCCCGGCCGAGCGGCGAGAACTACCTGCGGCTGGTGGAGCGCATCCTGGATCTCCTCGCGCGCAGTGGCGCCCCTCGCGGGCAGGTCGCCTGGGGGTTGGACAAGCTCCTCCAGGACGCCACGGCCATCGCCGCCGAGCATTCGACGCACGCGCTCGACCCTGGTTCCGAAGACGACTGGAACGCCGCCGTCCGTGCGCTGCGCGCCGTCGACGAGGCCACGCATCCGGCGATCAGCGCGCACATGCCGGACTTGATCAGCGGCACGGCCCAGGACCGGATGCGCTGGAGTTTCGACGTCCTCGTCAACGGCATCACGCGCACTCCGACACCCGCTTCAGCCGACTGAACCCCCAGGCCCGGCGGGCGCAGGTCCGCCGGGCGAGGTCCGCCGGACCGGTGCCGCCCCGGTAGGTCCCTAGGTCCGTGGCTATACACGCACCTTCCCGAACTTGTTCGCAACGAACGCGTTCGTTACGGTGGAATGGCCGGTGCGATCGCTAGTGCCGCGCATTTCGTGGTGCCGTCCTGTCCGTGGGCCGGCGCCGGTGTCGGCAGTCCGTTCAGCCGGTACGCACCTGCATCCCGCGCTTCGCTTCCTGAAGAGGTTCACCATGAGCACCCTCCACTTTCCCGTCGCAATCATCGGCGGTGGCCTAGGCGGTCTGACCGCCGCCCGCGTTCTGCACGTCAACGGCATCGAGTCGGCGATCTTCGAGCTGGAGGGGTCGGCGGCGGACCGTACCCAGGGCGGGATGCTGGACATCCACGAGGAGAACGGGCAGAAGGCCCTGCACGCCGCCGGCCTCCACGACGACTTCCTCAAGATCGTCCACGAGGGCGGTCAGGCCATGCGCCTGCTGGGCCCCGACGGCACGGTGCACGTCGCCGAGGAGGACGACGGCACCGGCGGCCGGCCGGAGGTGGACCGAGGCGAATTGCGTGATCTGCTGCTGAACTCCCTGCCGGACGGCACGGTCCACTGGGGCCGGAAGGTCACCGGCGCCCGGCCGCTGGGCGACGGGCGCCACGAGGTGACGTTCACCGACGGATCGGCCATCACCACCGGCCTCCTCATCGGCGCCGACGGTGCATGGTCCAGGATTCGGCCGCTGGTCTCCGACGCCAAGCCCGCCTACACCGGCATCTCCTTCGTGGAGACCGACCTGTTCGAGGCCGGCACCCGCCACCCGCGCAGCGCCTCCCTCATCGGGCGCGGATTCTTCATCGCCCTGGGCCACCAGCGCGGCTTCCTCGCGCACCGGGAGACCGACGGCTCGCTTCACGTCTACTCCGCGCTCAAAGCCGACGAAGGCTGGCTGGACGGAATCGACTTCACCGACCACGCCACCGCCAAGGCCGCGGTCCTCGCCCATTTCGACGGCTGGGACGAGGGCCTGCGCGGCCTGATCGCCGACGCGGACACGATCACCCCGCGCCGTATCCACGCCCTGCCGGTCGGGCACCGCTGGGAGCGTGTCCCGGGAGTGACACTGCTGGGCGACGCCGCCCACGTGATGTCGCCGTTCGCGGGCGAGGGCGCCAACCTGGCCATGCTCGACGGTGCGGAACTCGCCCTGGCCATCGCCGCCCACGGCGGCGACACCGAGGCCGCCCTGGCTGCCTACGAGACGGCGCTCTTCCCGCGCGGCGAAGCCTCCGCCGCCGAGTCCGCCGCCAGCCTGGACATGATGTTCGGCGAGCGGGGCCTGGAGCAGATGGTCGAGTTCTTCACAACCGGTCCAGCCGGCCGGTGAGATGGCAGCCGACCGCCGCCGGGCCTTGTCCACCCGCCGCCCACCGGAGCAATTCATGTCCTGGGCAGGCATCTGGACCCCGCCTCGCCAGATCGACCCCATGCAGCAGATGGGCGGCGCCCATCCGGCTCCGGTGAGGCCCCCTTCGGCGTCGGTGTCTCGTCACAGATCCATGCCTGCCTGGGTCATCCCCACAGGTCCTGCGTCACGGGCAGGCACTCGGCGAGCAGGTCGACGACGTCGCGCCAGGCTCGCTGCGTGTGCTGTGGGTGGTAGCCGACACCGGGGACCGTGGGGTGGTCGACCGGCGGGTGGTGGAAGGCGTGCAAGGCGCCGCCATAGATCGTGAGGCGCCTGTCGACGCCCGCGGCGTGCATCTCGGCGGTGAACGCGTCTCGTTGCGCGGGCGGCATGATCGGTCTTCGGAACCGGCCCCGGCCCACGCCGGGCGGCGGATGCGCGCTGCCTCGCTCGGTCGTCCCGCGGTAGTTGGTTGGGCCCCGGTCCGGCAGCCCCGTCAGTGCACCACCCGGGCCGGGGTCGCACGCAACGGCGCCAGGCAGCACGACGGCCCTGACCCGCTCGGGGATGATCAGGACCGTCGTCCTGGCGGGAAGCTGACGCGGCCCTGACGCCAGAACGCGGAGTCGAGGGCCGCGGACTGCACCGGCCCGGCGCGGGGCGTCCGGTAACAGCGAGTCTCGACCGCTGCTACTGAACAGTGACCACAGCTCGGTGGCGGGGTGACGACGGCTGCTGAGCTACCGGGTGCGCGCGGCAAGATAGGCGTCCAGAGGCTGCACATACCCCGGGAGGCGTTCGAGGAGGTCCCACCAGTGGATGGCCGAAATGGGCTCGAAGGCGCGGCTCTCGGCGCAGGATCCTGCGTACAGGGCCAGATACTCGGCTCGTCGGTCAGGCGCCAGCACGAACCGCGCGTAGCCGATGAACCGCAACCGTTCGTCAGACTGCTGCCCGGTCTCCTCCAGTAGCTCGCGCGCGGCTGCCTGGCGGGGGGTTTCGCCCTCTTCGATCTTCCCCCCGGGAAGCTCCCAGGACTGCCGATACCGATCGAAGACCATGAGGACCCGACCGGCTCGCCACAAGGCCACCAGGGCCGCCGGCAGCGGGGCGTCCTGCGGCGGCGCTGCCTCGCCGCCCCGCGCGAACGAGATCAAGCAGTTACCACGGCCATCGGCTGCAAGCGGTTCATCTGCGGGGTAGGCCACGGTCGGATGCTTCCCCGAACGACTCCACGAGAAGCCCCTCTCTCTCCCCCCCGGCTCCGGCCGGTCGGACTTCAGTGGCACCGGTGGCGCCGGAGCACGGCCGTCGATGACCGAGCCGGCGGTGTCGTCGTACGCCCCCACCGTGCGGTTGCTCCGAGCGGGTCGGCGTCGGCCTCCCGGGCCGGTGCGCGACCCGCTGGTGGTCAGCGTCCCGCGGGTGCCCGGCGCTGCGGCCGAGGCGCGCCTGCTCGCGGACCTGCTGCCGGGGCCCGGGTACTGGCGGACTGGGAGGCGAGGGGTGGGCGGTTACCGCCACGTCGTCGGCACCCTGGGGCGGGGGCGACGACAGCGTCGCCGTCGAGACGGCCCGCCACTTCTACGGCCGCCTGACCGGGAGGACCGCCGACCCGGCGCGGCCCTGCATCACACCGTGCGTGAACTGCGGGCCACTTACCCGAGCGTGCCGGGCCTGTGGGCAGCACACGTCCACACCGGGCCGTAGCGGGCGGGGCGGCCGTGCTCGCCGTAGCACCGCTCGCCGGCACTGCCCGGAGCGAGACGGTCGCCTGCTGCGACCCAACCCCACCCGTCATCCCGCCAGGTGACGGCCCCAGCACCGTGCCGGGCCACCGTTGGGTGTTGCTCCGGGTCACGGGCACGTCGAGCACGCGCGCGATTTCCAGGCGGGACGACAGTCGTCGCTCCGGGAGGCCTGCCTGCTCCACCGGCTCGCCCGTCGGCCTCAGCCGGCCGTTGGTCAGGAATTCGAACGTCGCATGCCGAGCGTCCGGCAGGGCGGCCCATCGTGGGAAGACCGACAACAGCTCCGCCTTGCCCCAACCGGTCGTCCCAAGCGAGGAGTTCGGTGCCGACGATGTCATCGAGACGCATGGCTGCTTGACGGTTGCGCCCGTATACGGCGTTGCCGCGTGGCCGTCTGTCAGGATTGCGCCATGGGTCCCGATGTCCTGCGTCTCCCCGAGCCCCCGGCCCGTGCGGCTGACTTCGACGACGATTTCGCCGCCCCGCACCTCCGGCGGGATCGGTGGGTCGATCACTACCTGCCGCACTGGACGTCACCCGATCAGTCACGGGCCCGGTACGACATCGACCGCGCCGGACTGCGGCTGCGGATCGACGCCGACCAGCCGGACTGGCGCGAGGAGGACGCTCCGCTGCGGGTGTCCAACGTGCAGACCGGCGTCTTCTCCGGGCCGGTGGGATCGCACCGGGGAACGCATCGGCATCGGCCGGACGGGCTCGTCGTCCGCACGCAGACCCCCGAAAGCCTGCTGTGGGCACCCACGGCCGGACGGGTGGACGTGACGGTCAGTGCGAGTGTGGACGAGGGGTGCATGCTCGCGGCGTGGCTCGTGGGGACGGAGCACCTCTCCGAACACGACACCGGAGAGCTGTGCATCTTCGAGATCGACGCCGACACCGTCGGCGAGCAGGAGAGCCGCGCCCGTTGCGGGGTCAAGGCGCACTCGGACCGGCGGCTGACGACCGACATGACGGAAGTCGTCCTGCCCCTGGACGCGTCGAAGCCGCACACCTGGACCGCCCTGTGGGGGCCGTCCGGGACGCTCATCGGGTGTGAGGGCGTCATCGTGAAACGGTCGCCACAGGCTCCGGCGTATCCGCTCTTCCTGCTGATCGACCTCTTCGAGATCGGTCCCCGGTCGGATTCCCGCACGTGTTACCCGAAGACCGCTCGTGTCCATCGCGTACGCGGCTGGGACGCGGATCCCGAGTCCGACGCGCTGTAGAGGTCATCCAGTCCGAGAACGCGCCTGCCTTCACACATTGAGAGCGGGGGATGTCTGGCTGCCGACGAGGTGCCGGGGGGCGGGTGAGTCGGCCGTCGGGTGAGGGCCGGTCCCAGCAGAAGGCGAACGTGACAGCGTTCATGGTGCGGCGGAGGTCCGCCCGATCCTCCCCCGCGCAGACCTCCGCGACCTGGCCGGGATGGTGCAGTGTCCCGTCCGGGTTCGCACTCAGATCGACCAGCAGGCCGCGGTCGACGAACTGGTCGCAGCCGAAACCCCGCTCGGGCCTGAGCAGGCCGCCGCCCGGCTGAGGGTGCGCAGGGTCGTGTTCGGCTGGATGGTGCGGCTCGGCACGGTGGATGGGCATCCATTGCCGACGGCGGCCAGGGAGCCCTGCAGTGACGGGCGGGCGTTTCAGGTGCCGACGGCGGTAACACCGAACATCAAGGTCCGGCGGCTGACGTCATAGTGCACGGTCGGTGTGCTGCGCAGGAGGTCCTGCAGCACGTCGGCGTCGTCGACGTCGACGGTCAGCACCTCCTCCCAGGCGCCTTCGTCGAGCACCAGCTGCAGGGTGAGCGTGCCCTGGGCAGCGGGCTCACCGGCAACCCAGCTGAACTGGTAGTGACTGAGCTGGCGCACCTTGATGCTGTCGTCCGTAACGGGTTGCGCCACCTTGGTCGTAGCAGCTCTGGGCATGACGGCTCTCCTCGCGTGGGGGGATGGCGGGTGCGGGCAGCCGACGGCTGGGGACAGGACATGGATGTCCCTGCGGCCGCGGGCTACTGAACCCAGACTCAAGGTGACCGGCGGCACCCGCCAGGCGAGGCGTCCACTTGGCCGAGTCCTGTCCCCCCGATCTGCTCACAACCGCCCCGGTCCCGTTCTCGAGCCCCTCGTGAGCAGGAAGCGCATCTGCGCGTCCAGCGGCCCAGGCGGCGTATCTCGGCATGCGGGTGGAGGCGGACGCTGGTGGAGCCCCGACGTGTCAGGCGAGGACCGAGGGTGCCTTGGTGTTTCGAGATACGAGGCGAAGCGACCGGCCAGCGCATCGCGTCACCGCCCGTTCGTTTCACCCTCGCCACCTCCAGCGTCGTGCCGGAGGGCGAGGCGGCCCCGTTCCTTGGATCAGCTCCAGCCGAACCGGCGGTCGACCACGGCGGTGAACTCCTCGAAGGAGAGGACAGCGTCGCCGTTCTGGTCGGCGGCGTCGAACAGAGCGGAGGACGCCTCGGCGCCCTGCACGCCCCAGGACGGGATAACGCCCATGGCGGCCAGCGACGGTCCCTTCGTTCGCAAGGCGATGATCACCTCCTCACGGGTCAGGAGCCCGTCGCCGTCCAGGTCAAGGGCCTCGAAGAGTCTGCGAGCCTTGTCGCTCATCACGTGTCCCCGTCGGTGTGTCGTCGAGCATGCCATCCCGCTCAGACAGAAGGACGCATGCTGGACAGCCCGGGTTCCCCGCCCTGACCAACAGCCCACCTGATCGCCTACGGCCGTCGACGGACCGCCCTGAGCCAACTCGCCCGGGCCCGCCCGAACGAACCCGTCACCGTCACCCCAGCTCACCGACCCGCGAGATCCGGCCTGCCGGGATACTGCCCAGGGCCGGCCCCGACGCGGAAGGGCCTCACAGCTCGGTACGCGCTGCCAGGCCCGAGGGTCTACAGCGGGTTGCGTCCTGCGACAGCGCCGTCGGGGTCGTCCAGCAGGGCGATACGGGCGGTGATGCGTTTGCCCACCGGCTCGCGCTGGACCTCAAAACCCTGCGACACGGCCATGACGATCTCCAGCCCATGCTGACCGACCCTGCCCGCATCGGCAGCGCGCGCCACCGGCAGGACCGGATCGGAGTCCCACACCACCACCTCCACCACGTCCCCGGCGATCCGCAGCTCCATCAGCACCGGGCCGGGAGCGTACTTGCGGGCATTGGTGACCAGCTCACTGACCACCAACTGCGCCAGGTCCATGGCGCGCGTGGATACCGGGATGCCGTGCTCGACCTGGACACGTGTGAGGAAGCCGGCCGCCCGATGGCGCGCCTCGGCGATGACATGCCCGCCACCGTCGAGGGCGACGGTGTCCTGTATCGCAGGAGGGCCCGGCATCACGTGGCCTTCGCCCTCAGGGACCGATCCAGCCGGATTCACTCTCGTACCCCCGTTCATGCGCGTGCGCCTACCCCGCGCATCGCCTCACATGTCCCTGTGAGGTCTGCACCATAAGGCGAACCTGTGTTCGCCGTAACATCGGGGCGGGCAGTCGGCGCAGATCCTGTCGGGGCCTTTTCGTCACCATCGAAACCAGCCGAGGAACACATGACCGATACCCACGGAGCAGCCCGGCCCTGCCGCCTGTCCGCCGAACACGCAGTCGTCGACGGGATCCGGCTGGTCACCCTGCGCGGCGAGATCGACCACGACAGCAAGGATCTACTCACCGAGGTTCTGCTGCCGTCCGACGGAGCATCGTCGCGGATCGTGGCGGACCTCAGCGGCGTGACCTTCATGGACTCCAGCGGCATCAACGTCTTCGTCGCCGCCCACCAGCACGCGGAAGATACGCAGGGGTGGGTGCGCATCGCCCACGCTCAGCCTTCCGTGCTGCGCGTCCTGCAACTGGTGGGCCTGGACCAAGTCATCGGCTGTCATCCCACCACCGAAGAGGCCCTTGACGCCTGACCCGGTACGGGGCCGCCGTCCCGCCCTGTGAGCAGGGCTTCTCATCGCGGGGACGGCTGACGCCGTACGTCCGTTCAGCAGCGACTCATGGCCGTTCATCTGATCAGCGTCGCACGCCACCGACAACGCGGGCTTGCCCGAGCCCGTCTCGAACTTGCCTACGGGGTCAGTCGCCGTCGCCTGCCCCGATCAGGTGCGGAAGCCGAGCACCCGCCGGCCTTCCACTCGAGCACGACCTGGTCATGCTCCCAGATCCGTTCGTTCCTGCAGTTCAGGTGCATGCGGGTCGCCAGCGTCCTCATCCAAGGACCCACAGATCCGCCATCGCAGTAGCCGTTCGCGACGCCAGCACACCGTCTTGGGCGCGCTGCAGTGGCACGCGGCCGTGCCGCACCATCGCCGGAGGCTGGGCCGACAGACACCCGGAACTGGTCGACAACCCGGGTGCGCAGGCCACGGATGGGTCCTTGAAGAGGGCGGCAGCGCTGTCGGCTTCGGGTACGCCTTTCCCCCGCTCGCCCGACTACTGATCGACCCGCTGGCCGGGCAGGTCCCGGAAGGCGGCCGCATCGGGCGCCTGTTGGACCTGTGCGAGCCGGCTGTCCGCCCCCTACACGTACGCAGGGCCGTACCCCCCCACTCATCCCCCTGTCACTCCACCCCGGACTGCCCTCACCTGACACCCGGCCGGGGTTGACACTCTTGGCTATTGCTATTAGCTTTTGGCTAGTCGCATTAGCTTATAGCTATTGCACTTAACAAGCAGGGAGATGCCATGACTGAGCTCGTCTCCGTCCCGGGCGGCACCATCGCCTACGAGGCCGTTGGAGAAGGCCCGTTGGTCGTACTGGCCCACGGCATGGGAGACAGCCGCACGGCGTACAGGTTCGTCGTGCCGCGACTGGTGGCGGCGGGGTATCGAGTGGCCGCGGTCGACCTGCGGGGCTGCGGCGAGTCGAGCGCGCAATGGCCTTCCTACTCGCGCACCGACATCGCGGGCGATCTACTCGCAGTGATCCGCCACATCGACGGCGGCCCGGCCGTCCTGGTCGGCCACTCGATCTCCGGCGGCGCTGCCACGATCGCGGCCGCCCAGGATCCCGGCCTGGTCAGGGGCATCATCGAGCTGGGCCCCTTCACGCGCGCGCAGTCGATCAAATTCGGCGACTTCCGCTCGAAGAGCTACCGCAAGGGCGCCTTCCGGCTGCTCGGCGCCAGCCTGTTCGGCAGCGTGGGACTGTGGTGCCGCTATCTCGACCACGCCTACCCGGGCCGTAAGCCGGCCGACTGGACCGACCGGCTGGCCCGCGTCAAGGCGATGCTGGGCGAGCCCGGCCGGATGCGGGCGATGCAGAAGATGGGACAGTCGGCGCCGACCGACGCCAGCGCCCAGTTGGGCAACGTACGGTGCCCTGCCCTGATCGTGCAGGGCTCACTCGATCCCGACTGGGTCGATCCGCGCGCCGAGGGCGAGGCGATCGTGGCTGCGATGCCGGCCGGTGTCGGAGAACTCGCGGTGATCGAGGGAGCCGGCCACTACCCGCACGACCAGTATCCCGAGGAGACGGTGTCCCTCATGCTGGCCTTCCTGGAAGCACACGCCCATGCCTAGGGCGGGCCTCGACAAGAACGCCGTCGTCGCGGCGGGAGCGGCGCTCGCCGACGAGGTCGGCTGGGCGGGCCTGACCATGGGTCTGCTGGCCGACAGGCTCGGCGTACGGCCGCCGTCCCTGTACAAGCACGTCGGCTCCCTGCACGAACTGCGGCACGGCATCTCCGTCCAGGCCAAGCGCGAACTCGCCCACCAGCTGGCCCGGGAGTCCGTGGGCCGTTCCGGCCCGGACGCGGTACGGGCGTTCGCCGACAGCTACCGTCACTGGGCCCTGGAGCATCCCGGCCGCTACGCCGCCACCATCCCCGCTCCAGCGCCCGGTGACGAGGAGGACCGCCGCGTCAGCGAAGAGGCGTTGCAGGTTCTGCTCGACGTCCTCGCGGGCTTCGGCCTGCCCGACGCGCGCGTAGTCGACTCCGCACGGGCACTGCGATCAGCACTTCACGGATTCGTCACTCTTGAGGGCGCCAGCGGCTTCAAGTTGCCTCGCGACGCGACGCGGAGTTTCCACTTCCTCATCGACACCCTGATCGCCGGCTTCCAGGCCGGCCGTCCTGATCACGCCTCCGAAGAATGACGGAGAATGACATAGCCCCCACTCCCTATCTACCTCACAACCTCGCAACCGCTGCGGCGGCGGCCGGACCACGATGTCCCCTGCAGCGAAATCGGAGCTGTGCGGGGGTGGGCCCGGCTGGTGGGCAAGTCGGTCAGATCCTCGGCCTGAACTCGGCTTGGTCTCGCCGCCGCGGCGGCGGTCGTCGTGGCCGGTTCTGAACGCGTGCCTGATCCTTTTTCCAGGCGCATCCCCCGTGAGAGCTACAGGAGCTGTCCATGCGCGGGTGATTCGCGGACGGCGCCGGATTCCTAGCGTGGTTGTCAGGTCGCCGCCTGTGCGACCGCTACAGGGGAGGCCACGATGAGTACAACGTCCACCGCACGGCACGCCGGAGACCCCGGCCCGGACACGGGCCCCGACGGTCGCGGCGGTCACGGCGGTCGTCTCGACCGGATCGTGCGCTCTCCGCTCGGCTGGATGCTGACGGGCCTGGTCGGCGTCGGCCTGGTCTCGGGCCTGACCGCCACCGGTCCTGGTCCGGTTCCGGTGCTGGGCGCGGTGGCCGCGGTGGCCGTGTACTGGCTGGTCATGCGCCGTGTCGCGCGGCGCTCGACGCCGGAGATCGCACGGCGGGGAGCCGGCCGGGAGGCGCTGCTGGGCGGGGCGATCGGCCTGGGTTTCGTTCTGGCGTCCACCTTGCTGATCACGGCGTTCGGAGGCTACTCGTTCTCTTGGGCGGGCCATGGCTTCATGGCGGTCGTCTGGTCCGCGGTCATGGTGCAGCTCGGCACCGCGGTCACCGAGGAGTTGCTGTTCCGCGGTCTGGCGCTGCAGGCTCTGGAGCAGCTGTGGGGCAGCCGGGCCGCCATCGTGATCACCGGGATGTTCTTCGGCATCGCCCATCTGGGCGCTCCGGGAGCCAGTGCGTGGAGTGCGCTGGCGATCGCGTTGGAGGCGGGCGTGATGCTCGGCGCCGCGTTCCTGTGGCGGCGTAGCATCTGGTTCGTCGCGGGTCTGCACTTCGCCTGGAACACCACCGAACAGCTGCTCGGCATCCCCGTCTCCGGGCACACCTCCGAGGGTCTGTTCACCGTCGATGTGCATGGCTCGGTTGTGCTGACCGGCGGTGGCTTCGGCATGGAGGCGGCGCTGGTGTCCGTCGTCATCGGTGTGTTGCTCGCCGTCCGGATGTTCGTCCTCACCCGCCGCGGCGGGCGTCTGCTGCCCCGTCGGCCCGCACGACACACTCAGGCCGGCTGACCGGAGGAAACGGTAGTGATGTCCCCTCAGGCGCCCTGCAGCCGTGCGCTGCTCCGGGCGCCGCTCGACTGGTGGGAGGAGCGGGACGCCTTCCTCAAGGACGGTGTTCTCGCCCTGCTGCTGGCCCTGTTGGCCTTCGTGCCCACCCTGTCCAACATCGGAGCGCAGATCGGGGATCTGCCCGAGCGGCCGGCGAGCGCGCTGGGTGTCGGGCTGATTCTGGCCCAGACCCTGCCGCTGGCGGCCCGCCGGCGGTGGCCCGCGGGTTGTCTGGCTGTCGTCGCGGGCGCGTTCGCCGCGTATCAGGCGCTGGGCTTCGCGACGACGTTCGGGAGTCTGGGGCTGTATCTGGCCCTGTACTCGGCCGGGGCTCACCAGGTCCGCTTCCGCCGTGGTCTGGCGGGCGTGGTGAGTGCGGGCTACGCCGTGCTGGCCCTCGTCCTGGACCGCCTCGGCTCACCGCAGGGCATCGCGGACTATCTCGCGTTCTATCTGACTCTGGCCGCGTTCCGGCTCGTGGGGAGCACCGTGCGCACACGGCGGGCGGAAGAGGAGCAGCGGCGGCGGCTGGCCGCCGAAGTGGCCGCGGCCGCGGAGCGGGCACGAATCGCCAGCGAGCTGCACGACGTGGTCACCCATCACGTGACGGCCATGGTGGTGCAGGCGGACGCGGCACAGTTCCTGCTCACCTCCGCACCGGACAAAGCCGGCGAGGGACTCTCGGCCGTCAGCGACACCGGCCGTCGGGCGCTGACAGAGCTGCGGTACCTGCTCGGCGTGCTGGAGGCGACCGGCGAGTCAGCGTCCGCGGACCCGGCACGGGCGGACCTGGCACCCACCCTGGGACGGCTCGGGGACCTGGTCGAACAGGCCCGCAGGTCGGGGCAGCCGGTCGAGTTCAGCGAGCAGGGCGAGCGGCGAGCACGGTCCGTGGACGTGGAGCTGGCCGCGTACCGGGTGGTGCAAGAGGCGCTCACCAACGCGATGAAGTACGCCGCCGGGCAGACGACACGAGTCCTGGTCCGGCACGGCGAGGAGCGCATCGAGATCAAGGTGACCACCGACGGGCCCACCGCCTCCCCGGCACCGGCACCTGCCCTGCGGAAGCGGAGCCCTGCGGGCGGGCGTGGGTTGGCGGGGCTGCGTGCACGGGTGCGGATGGTCAATGGTGAACTGGGGGCCGGACCCCGACCCGAGGGCGGGTTCGTGGTCCACGCCACGATCCCGTCCCATCCCGCACCGGAGTGACCCCGTGAGCGATGCGCCGCCACCGATCCGTGTGCTCGTCTGCGACGACCAGGCTCTGGTGCGCACCGGCTACGTCACCATCTTCTCCGCCCAGCCCGACATGGAAGTCGTCGGAGAGGCCGAGAACGGGCACGAGGCGGTCCAGGCCGCAGGACGCCTGCGTCCCGACGTGGTGGTGATGGACATCCGGATGCCCCTGCTCGATGGCATCCAGGCGACCCGGCAACTGGCCGGTCCCGACGCCGAGGCACCGCCGAAGGTGCTGGTCGTCACCACCTTCAACGTCGACGCCTACGTCTACGACGCGCT
Organism: Streptomyces sp. NPDC094143; assembly: GCF_040303825.1. NCBI lineage: Bacteria > Bacillati > Actinomycetota > Actinomycetes > Kitasatosporales > Streptomycetaceae > Streptomyces > Streptomyces sp. NPDC094143. Next base: position 316,960 of record NZ_JBEOTZ010000005.1, on the reverse strand, counting down.
GCGTGCCGGGGCCAGCGGCTTCCTTCTCAAGGACGCGCCCCCGGCGGAGCTGGTCAACGGCATCCGGACGGTCGCCAGGGGCGAGGCCCTGCTGGCCCCCGCCGTCACCCGCCACCTCATCGGCCACTTCGCCGAACACCTGCGCCCGGCCGAAACTTCCCGGCCGGCCAGGGAGGACGTAGTGCGGGCACTGACCCCGCGCGAGTTGGAGGTGCTCCGGCAGATCGCCGAGGGGCTGTCGAACGCGGAGATCGCCGCGAAGCTCTTCATCACCCCCGAGACCGTCAAGACCTACGTGTCGAGGATCCTGGCCAAACTCGGCCTGCGCGACCGGGTCCAGGCCGTCGTCCTCGCGTACCGGGTCGGGCTGGTGTCCGGGGGTGAGTAGTTGCGGTACAGAAAGTGCCGCTGGGATCCCGGGCCGTGTGGGACGGCGCCGGTGGTGAGCTTTGCCGAACCGCCGGGCCCTGGTGCGTGTCATGCACGCGCGGCATCACCTGCTGGAACTGGAGACAACGCAGACTGCTCCGGCCCGAGTTATGGATTTCGATGGCTGTCAGCGACAACCGGCCGAACGAGGAGGGATGAACGGAGTGAGTGCTCACTCGTTGACGGAGTGAGCGCTCACTCCGTAGGCTGACGCTCATGACGGCACCCAAGGGAAACCCGACCACCCGCCGCCGCGCCCCCGCGATGACGCCGGAAGAGCGCCGAGCGATGATCATCCAGACCGCGATCCCGCTGATCGCCGAGTACGGGGCCGCGGTGACGACCGCGAAGATCGCCCGAGCCGCGGGCATCGGCGAGGGCACGATCTTCCGGGTCTTCGCCGACAAGGACGAGTTGCTGCAGGCTTGCATCGCCGAGGCGCTCTCCCCCGAGCACGCGGTCCGCGAGCTCGACGCGATCGACACGTCCCAGCCGCTGCCCGACCGGCTCGCGGAGGCGGCCGAGGCGCTGCAGGCGCACATGTCCAGGATGGGCGCGATCCTCGGCTCGCTGAGGCATCGCGGCGGCAAGCACCCCGGCACGGTGCGCGGTGCGGGCCGCGACGAGTCGACGACCCGTATCCGCGCGGCCCTCGCGGAGCTGCTGGAGCCCGACCAGGCCGCCCTGCGCCGGCCGCCGGAGCAGATCGCGGCCCTCTTCTTCGGACTGCTCTTCACCCAGCCACGCACAGAGAACGAGCCCGACCTGACCCCGCGGGAGCTGGTGGAGTTCTTCCTGCACGGCGCGCTCTCAGGGGGCGCCAAGTGAGCGCCCGCAGAAGGCGCCTGGCGGTTACAGCCCTGGCCGTCCTGGCCCCCGTCCTGGTATGGCTGGTCACGGACCCACTGCTGGGGCACCGGCTGCAGATCGCCGACGGCAATCAGACGCTCGACATCGGCGCCGTGCCCGTGGCGATCGCCGCACTGCTCGCCTCGCTCTCCGGCTGGGGACTGCTGGCCTCCCTGGAGCGGTTCGGGGTACGGCGCGCCCGCGCCATCTGGACCGGGGTGGCCGGCGCCGTACTGGCCGTGTCCTTCCTGCCGTTCATCGGTGACGGCATGGACGGCGGCACCCGGGTCTCTCTCGCTCTGATGCACCTGGCGGTGGCGGCAGTGCTGATTCCGGGGCTGGGCGGCAGGTCCCCCGGAGCGGCAGCCGGTGCCGCCAGGGGGTGACCGCCGCCGTCACCGGGTACGCCGCGAACGGCAGCGGAGGGAGACAGCCCTGCTGAGCGTCGCGCGGCTGAATGACCGTCACAGACCCGACCGCGTCGAGCGCTGAAGAGTGATTTCAGGTGAGGTGGGGTCGGGATCCCCCACGAGAAGTCGACGCCGCTCGTTCGCGACGTCAGTCGGCGACGATGCCGCGGGCGCTGAGGACCTTCCGCAACTCGGAGCCCAGGAACTCGGAGCCGAGGACGCGTTGGAGGTTCGGAAGCAGCACCAGGTCGTCGAGGGAAGCGACGTCGAACAAGTCGTCCTCGCCGTCCCAGATCGGGGCGCACTCCTGGTACACCTGGTTACCGCCGTCCATGCACAGCTCCTCGACGCCGGCCAGGAGTTCGTCGCTGATCTCCAGGGATGAGAAGTAGCTGCGCGCCTCGGGAACGATCTGGTACGCCAGGCCGTGCTGCTGCGCGTACTCCCAGGGTGTGTCGCTGAACCCCTTCTCCTTGAGAAGATCGGCGAGGCGGAACTTGGGCGTGAGCGTCTCATCGATGTACATCAACTGCTCGACGACGATGAGCTTGAAATTGAAGTCCTTGAAAGTGGCCATGCACACAACCTAGGTGGCACCGCTGACACCAAGACCACCGCGGCCTGTCCAGCGGGCAGCGCCACCACCCCGCTTGCCGTCATAACCTGCGTCCCGTCGGGGGTACGGCCTGGTCGAGGGCGCCGTCGGTGAAGCGTACGAAGGGGCCGACGCGACGGCCCTGCATGCGCACACGGAACCAGACCCGATGCCATCCACCAGCGGCCGCAGACGACCTGCGCGTACGGCATCCGCCGGTGATGCTTTCGCCGTCGGTTCGTTCACCGTCGCCGTTCACGGCCAGCGCCACGCGCTGATCCACGAGGACATCCCGTGCCCCGACGACGTCGGCTACCTCACCGACGGCGGAATCCTCTACCACCCTGGCGATGCCTAGTTCGCCTAGTTCGTCCCGGACGCCTCGGTGCACACCCTCTTGCTGCCGACGAGCGGCCCCTGGACCACGGCGTAGCCCGCGATGGCCTCGTCCGCCCCCTTGACGCCGGCGCGGCGCAGGCGTCGTCCGATGATGACGGCCGGTTCCGCTTCACCTTCGACACGGGCCGCGGTGAGGAGGCATTCGCCGCCGACGCCACCATCTCCGATCCCCTGCCCGACACCCACGCCCTGTGGCAGGACTTCTCGTCGGGCTGCAGGAAGACCGGACCCGCAACGTCTTCGGGGCGACCCCGTTCACCGCTTCCGGCTTGTTCCGGATCACCTTCGGCGTGGCCGACCGGCCTACCGCTGGGTGAAGCGTCCGGTCACCGGCGTCTGCCCGCGCGGCGAAGTGCCCAGGCCCTCGAAGTGCCCAGGCCCCCAAAGGGGCCAATGGGAGCCCCCGGGCAAAGCACAGTCCACTTGTACACGTTGATTGCATGACGCGCACAGGATGCACGGATCAGCAGCAACTACGCGACTGCCTCCCCCTCCTGGCCCGCCTGACCGCCCGCCTACGGACCTGATCGGCCGGTGACCGTGAAGCTGGGCGGCCGGATGAGCCGGCTGACGGCGTCGAGAACGAGACGGTACTCGTCAGCTGGCCCGGAGACCGACCGCGAGCGTCAGTTCGAGGACCCGGTGTGGCGATGCGAGATCCGGAAACAGCTCCCGCAGCTGGGACATCCGGTAGCGGACTGTCTGGGGATGGACGAACAACGCCGCCGCCACCTCGTCCCGCCTGCCCTGGTGCAGCAGCCACGCCCGCAACGTCTCCTCCAGCCGGCGTGCGGTCGCGACGGGCAGCGTCCGCAACGGTGCGAGGGCTCGGGCACGCAGGTCGGCGAACGCGTCCGCGTCCGCGCTCAGCACCAGCTCGGGCAGGTGGTCCTCGGTGTCGCGAATATCGCAGGAGAGAGAGCGAGCGCGTACGGCTCGTGCGTACGAGGCGGACGCACGAGTCCACGGCCGGGCCGGGCCTGCCACGGCGGAGCGGTCGGTCAGCTGCCGCAAGAGATGCGACCGGTCGGCATCGGGGACGAGCAGCACACCGGTGGCGTCCGGCAGATCGTCCAGGACGAGGGTGCTCGGGTCGAGCGCCCGGTAGGCAGGCCGGGCCTGGACGGCGGGCAGCAGGACCGCGGTCAGCGAAACCGGAGGCTGCCACCCGGCCCGTTGAGCAGAGGCCAGCAGCACGTCCGGGCTCGCGCCGGCGAGGAGGTCGCGGGCCAGGTGCTCCAGGTGGCGCTCCTGGGCCCTGCCCCGGGCGGCCAGTTCGTCGGCGTGGCCCGCGGCGCTCGCGGCGGAGAGCTCGTCGATGTAGGCGAAGGTCAGCTCGGCGAACTTGGCGACCTCGGCGGCGGGCAGACCCGCGGCTACCGCACCCGCTGCCAGGCATCGCCAGGCCACGCGGGCGCCGACGCGGTAGGCGCTGAGCAGGGCGTCCATCGAACGGCCGTCGCGCACCTCGCCGCGGCCCAGCTCGTAGGCGGCGTCACCGGCGTCGCCGCCCGTCGCTTTCCCGCTCGCGAGGTCCAGGTAGTGTCCCAGGGCGGTGCGGACGGCTCGGCGGATGGTTCCGCCCATGCTGCCCGAAAGGGCGTTGGCGTAGGAAGGGACCTCGTCGATGATCGCCTGGACGACCTCGTCGGCGGTGGTCTTCAGCGCGGCCCGAAGTGCGGTGACCTTCGTCTCGTCCAGGGCCAGTTCGCTGGCCCTCTGGATTGCATGGCTCACTTTTTGTTCCCTGCGAACAATTCGGCCGATCAGATTTACGTCCTGCGGTCAGGACTTTACGCCCTGAAGCACAGCAAGCTGGAGGCATGACGAGTTCAGCCCTCCGCAGCAGGGCGTGGAAACTGCTGGAGATGGTCACCACTCCGCTGCTGCCGTCGGACTACCTCGACCTGGTCAGCCCGCTGCGTGCGGGCGCTGACTTGCGCGGGCGCATCGAGGCCGTGCACCCCGAGACGGGTGACGCCGCGACCATCGTGATCAGACCGGGACGGGACTGGCGCGGCCACACGGCCGGTCAGTACGTGCGGATCGGGGTCGACGTCGACGGGGTGCGCCTGTGGCGTGCCTACTCCATCACCTCGCCGACAGACCGCCGGGACGGCCGCCTCACGATCACCGTGAAGGCGATTCCGGACGGCAAGGTCAGCAACCACCTGGTCCGCAGGGCGCGACCGGGCACGCTGATCCAGCTCGACCAGCCGACCGGTGACTTCGTGCTGCCACAGGCCAAGCCCGCAAAGGTGCTCTACCTGACGGCCGGCAGCGGCATCACGCCCGTGATGGGCATGCTGCGCGACTCCGAGTTCGACGACGCCGTCATGGTCCACTGCGCGCCACGGCCGCAAGACGTGATCTTCCGCGACGAACTGCACGACCTGGTCGCGGACAAGAAGCTGCGGCTCACCGAGGTGCACACCGACACGGACGGCATGCTCGACATCGCCCGTCTCGACGAACTCGTGCCCGACTGGGCCGAGCGCGAGACCTGGGCTTGCGGGCCCGCGGGTCTGCTCGACGCCGCCGAAAAGCACTGGGCCGGGCACGGCGTCCAAGAGCGCCTGCACACCGAACGCTTCCGCCCCAGCGTCGTCGTCGCCGGCGACGGTGGCGAGGTCACGTTCAGCGCCACCGGCAAGACCGTCGACGCAGACGGTGCCACGCCGTTGCTGGACATCGGCGAGGAGGCCGGAGTGCTCATGCCCTCCGGGTGCCGTATGGGCATCTGCTTCGGCTGCGTCACGCCGCTCAGGGCGGGTGCCGTCCGCGACCTGCGCACCGGCGAGATCACCGAGGCCGAGCCGGGCGTCCTCATCCAGACCTGCGTGTCCGCCGCGGCGGGCCCCTGTGACATCGAACGGTAGGAGCACTTTGACCGCCATCGACCCCACTGCCCACCTGACCGCGGAGCAGATCGAGGAGCTCGGCCGCGAGCTGGACGCCATCCGCGACGAGGTGATCGCCAGCCGCGGCGAGAAGGACGCCGCCTACATCCGCAAGGTCATCTCGGCGCAGCGCAAGCTCGAGCTGGTCAGCCGGGGCGTGCTCCTGTTCTCGATGTTCCCGCCCGCGTGGCTGATCGGCACCGCCGGTCTGTCCGTGGCGAAGATCATGGACAACATGGAGATCGGCCACAACATCCTGCACGGTCAGTGGGACTGGATGCGAGACCCGAAGATCCATTCCACCACCTGGGAATGGGATCACGTCTCGCCGGCCGACCAGTGGAAGCACTCGCACAACGAGCTGCACCACGCGTACACCAACGTGATCGGCAAGGACAACGACCTCGGCTACGGCATCATGCGCGTCGACGAGGACCAGAAGTGGCACCCGTTCCACCTCGGCCAGCCGCTGTGGAACTTCCTCAACGCCTGCTTCTTCGAGTACGGCATCGCCGCGTACGACCTGGAGCTCGGCAAGAACCTGCACAAGCGCCGCCGCAAGAACCCGGAGTTCCGCGCGCGGGCCAAGGCCGTCGGCCGCAAGATCCGCAAGCAGGTGCTCAAGGACTACGTGATCCACCCGCTGCTGTCGGGCCCGTCGTTCCTCCCCACGCTCGCCGCCACGTTCACCGCGAACCTGGTCCGCAACATCTGGTCCCACTCGGTGATCATGTGCGGGCACTTCCCCGAGGGCGTACAGGTCTTCGAGCGCCGGTCGATCAAGGGTGAGACGCGCGGCCAGTGGTACCTGCGCCAGATGATGGGCTCGGCGAACATCAGCGGCAGCAAGGCCATGCACTTCATGACCGGCAACCTCTCGCACCAGATCGAGCACCACCTGTTCCCGGACCTGCCGAGCAACCGGTACGCCGAGGTCGCGGTGAAGGTGCGCGCGCTGTTCGAGAAGTACGAGCTGGAGTACGTCACCGGGCCGCTGCCCAAGCAGGTGTTCTCCGCGTGGCACAAGGTCTTCCGGCTCTCGCTGCCGAACAAGAAGGCCGACAAGAAGGCCGAGGTCACGACGCCGGACCGTGAGCGGGAGCTCGTCGCGGCCTGATTCTCGCTATGGGCGGATCTCCCGCCCGTACCGCGGCACCGCCGGGTCCGGTGATACCCGGTTGCGGACGGTGGGTGATCGCCACGTCCGGCTGCGCTGCCTGGGCGTGCGCCGGACCCGGGGCCGTGACCTGACGGTGCCGACCCCGGGCTCGAGCTTCCCACCACTCGGGCAACGCGGTGCCCGTCACGGTCAGAGCAGGGTGTACACGCTGTCGCTCACCCGGCTCCGGCGTGGTGGCCGGGTTCCCTTGAACCATGTCACCCAGGACTGCGGGAGGGCGTCGCGGTCCAGGACGAAGTCGTCGAGCACCAGGCAGTCGATGTCCGACCTCAGGAAGCACAGCAGGGCGTCGACGGGGGTGTGGACGATCGGTTCTCCCCGGAGGTTGAACGACGTGTTCAACAGCAGCGGGCAACCCGTCCGGTCGGCGAACGTGCGGATGAGGCGGTAGAAGCGCCCGTTCGTCGCCTCGGTGACGGTCTGTACGCGGGCCGACTTGTCCACGTGGGTGATGGCCGGCAGCGCCAGCGGCGACACGACCTCGCAGGTCTCCAGCATGAACGGCGACTCGTGGTCGAGCCGGAAGTGCTCGTGCGCGTGCTCGGCCAGCACGGCGGGCGCGAACGGCCGGAACGCCTCGCGCATCTTGACCGAGGCGTTGATCCGGTCCCGTGTGTCGTCGCCCCGTGGGTCGGCCAGGATGGACCGTCCGCCGAGCGAGCGGGGCCCGAACTCCTCCCGGCCGTGGTACCAGCCGATCACCTTGCCCTCGGCCAGACGCCCCGCGACGGCATCGAGCAGTCCCGCCTCGTCCCCGCGGAAGTCGGCGAAGGGCCGGCCGGCGTACGCGCCGAGCAGCCGGGCGATACCGTCGGAGTCCGTGCCGGAGCCGAGGAGCACCGAGGTCAGCCGGTCCTGTCGGGGCCGCTCCCCGGTCAGGCGCTGGTGGGCCACCGCCGCGCACCCGAGACTGCCGCCCGCGTCGCCGGCGGCCGGCTGCACGAACACCCTGGCGAAGGGGCCCTCCTCGACGATGCGGCGCACGGCGACGACGTTGAGGGCCACGCCTCCGGCCATGCACAGGTTCTCGCTGCCCGACATGCGGTGGGCCTTGTCGACCATGCGCAGCAGGGTCTCCTCGGTCACCACCTGGATGCTGCGCGCGAGGTCGTGGTGGACCTTGTCGATCTCCGACTCCGGCACCCGCGGCTCCACGCCGATCAGGGACGTGAAGCGCTCACCGAGCATGCCGTCCGGGTTGGTGAAGTCGAAGTAGTCCAGATCGAGCCGGAACGACCCGTCCTCGGTGACATGGATGAGCCGGCCGATCTCGTCCCGGAACCGCGGTTCGCCGTAGGGTGCGAGCCCCATCACCTTGTACTCGCCCTCGTTCACCTCGAAGCCGAGGTAGCCGGTGACCGCGCTGTAGAGCAGGCCCAGGGAGTGCGGGAACTCGACCTGGTCGGTCAGTTCGAGCGACGCGCCCCGGCCGATCCCCCAGCTGGTGGTGGCCCACTCGCCGACGGCGTCGACCGTCAGCACGGCGCTGTCGTCGAATCCGGAGAAGTAGTAGGCGCTCGCGGCGTGGGAGAGGTGGTGGTCGACGAACTCGATCCGCCCCTGCCAGCCCAGCAGGTCCCGGATCTCCCGCAGCGGCCGGTCGGCGTCCAGGCGGTACAGGGCGCTCGTGCTGCTGTCGGGGAAGGCCGGCAGCCCGGTCCACAGCTGGCGGTGGAGCTTCTTCGCCGGGTCCTCGTAGTAGGCCACGCAGTCCACGTCGGTGATGCGCAGACCGGCTTGGTCCAGGCAGTCGCGCACGGCGTCGATGGGCAGGTCGGGATCCTGCTTGCGCCGGGTGTAGCGCTCCTCGTGGGAGGCGGCCACGAGCCGGCCGCCGACCAGCAGCGCCGCCGCCGAGTCGTGGAAGTGGGCCGAGATGCCGAGGACCACGGGTCCGGCGGGCTCCGGGGTACGCGGGTTCTGCACGCTCATCGCGGGTCTCCCTGTCCGGCGGTGTGCGGCTCCGCCATCGCGACCGCGATCTTCCGGTCGCCGGTGAAGGACTCCCGGCCGTGGCTGGACAGCATGTTGTCCACCACGAGGATGTCGTTCTGCTGCCAGTCGAAGCGGACCCGGCAGTCCGCGTAGCAGCCGCGCAGGTGGTCCATCACGTCGTCGGGGATGCGTCCGCCGTCGCCGTAGTACGTGTTCGTGGGGAGGCCGTCCTCGCCGAACAGGGCGAGCAGGCCCTCCTGGACGTCCTCCGGGAGCGTGGTCACGTGGAAGAAGGTGATGTGGTTGAACCACACGTCCTCGCCGGTGCGCGGGTGGCGGTGCAGCGCGTCCCGCACCACGCGGGTGCGCAGCCCGTCCTCACCGGTCCACTCGGGGATCAGGCCGTGCTCCTTGCAGTAGGCCTCCACCTCGGCCCGGCTGTCGGTGCCGAACACCTTGGGCCATGGGACGCCGAAGTTCGGGTGGTAGTTGCGCACCAGACTCCAGCGCCGGCGCGCGAACTCCTCCCGTACGGCGGGGTCGATCGCCGCGTACAGCCGCCGGGTGTCGGCCAGCGGCGTCGATCCCAGCGTCTGCGGCGCACGCAGGCAGTAGAAGTACAGCGTCATCGGCCAGGTGTCCTGGTAGGAGCACTCGTTGTGGAGGAAGATCTCCTCCTCGGCCGGGTGGTCGGTGGACGTGTACACGTTGCCCTGGATCGAGGTGCGCGGTGAGGAGGCCTCGGTGTAGGTGAGCGTCTCCCCCGACAGCGCGTTGACGGTCGACTGCAGTCCGTCGACGCCGGCGATGTCGAAGCCCCGGAAGAGGAGCGCTCCGTGGGTGTGGAGCGCCGAGCGGAGTTCGTCGCGATCGTGCTCGATGAGGTCTACGAGGTCGGTGGTGGAACCTGCTTCCACCACCAGCGGCAGCGCTGCCGACGCGGACATACGGTCTCTCCTGACATAGCGGTGTTGCGGGCGGGCAGGGGGTCGGACGGGCCGGTGCGGGACGTCCGGGGCGGTCACCGTCGCCCCGGTGGGCCTCAGGGTCCGTCCGTGATCCGGTCCGCCGGACGGGCTCCGGCCGTCTGGTCGAGGAAGGGCGCGTCCGAGGGTGACAGCGGCCGCAGGTCCGTCACCCAGGTGGCCTGCGGGTCGAACCGTGCGAAGAACGGCCGCCCGACCACTTCCGGGTCCCTGGCCTGCAGGTAGCGCAGTGCGAGCGCGGACTGTCCGGCGATCTGGGTCACTCCGTCGACGACGACTTTGCCTCGGGTGGCGGACATGGACGGGCCGCGCACCGTGCGCGCCAGCCCGGTCACGGACGACAGGGCCTCCCGGTAGATCTGCCAGGCGCGGACGAGCGGAACCTCGAAGTACTGGCGCGGGCCGGTGTCGCGCTCCACGAACATGTAGTAGGGGACGGCGTCGAGGGCGACGGCGCGTGTCCACATCTCCTGCCAGACGCCGGCGTCGTCGTTGATCGACCTGACCAGGGGCGCCTGGGTGCGGATCACGGCGCCCGTCGACCGGATCCGCTCGATCGCGCGCCGCACGGGCTCGGGGTGGAGCTCGCGGGGATGCGTCACGTGAGCCATCACCGCGAGGTGCCGGCCGCGGTCGCGGACCTCCTCGAACAGGCGCAGCAGGTCGTCGGCGTCCTCGTCGTCGGTGAACCGGTAGGGCCAGTAGGTCAGGGCCTTGGTGCCGATCCGGATGTTCCTGATGTGCTCCAGTCCCGGGGCGAGGAAGGGCTCGAGCGCGCGCCGCAGGTTGTCGGTGCGCATGATGAGCGGGTCGCCGCCGGTCACCAGGATGTCGGTGATCTCGGTGTGGTGCCGCAGATAGGCGGCGAGGGCGTCGGCGTCGTCCTTCTCCGCGGCCATCTTCAGCTCGGGCACGCCGACGAACTGTGCCCAGCGGAAGCAGTAGGTGCAGTACGCGTGGCAGGTCTGGCCCTGACGCGGGAAGTACAGCAGCGTCTCCTGGTACTTGTGCTGCACGCCCGAGAGCCGCTGCCCCTGCCAGAGGGGGACGTTCTGGTCGGTCTGGCCCGCCGGGTGCGCGTTCATCCCCGCGCGGATCTCCCGCACGGCGGGCGCGAGACGAGCGGGGCCCGCCTCCTCGCGCAGCAGGTCGGTCACGGTCTTCAGCTCGTCCGCTGCCAGCATGTCGGGCTGCGGGAAGACCAGCCGGAAGAGGGGGTCGTCGTGCACGTCGTCCCAGTCGATGAGCTCGTCGACCACATACTGGTTGGTCCGGAACGGCAGGACCGCGGCCACGGCCCGTATCTGGAGCCTCGTCTCGGCGTCCGCCCCGCACCGGTCCAGCAGCGCGTCCAGATCGCGTGCGGAGTACGCCCGGAAGCGCGGCGGGGTCACGTCGTTCATCCGCGCTCCTCGTCCTGGCCGGCGGTGCCCGGCGCGACCGCGCGGGCGATCTCCCCGGCCGTGACCGCGGCGTGGGAGGGCTGGACCAGGGTGAAGTGGTCGGCGCCGGGCACGGTCCGGGTCCGCACCGGCGTGCCCAGTGCCTCCTCCCAGCCGAGGGTCGGGGACGTCCCCTCCGGCCGCGTCTGGTCACCGGCGAGCAGCAGTGTGAGCCGGGTGTCCCTGAGGCGGGCGCGCCGCATCCGGTAGTCCACGAGCGCGGTGGCGTTGGCGTCGAACACCGTGAACCTGCGGCGCAGCGACTGCTGCTCCTCGCCGGCCGCCGGCCGGTCGCCGCTGAGCAGCGCGGTGTCGACCCTCTCGCCGGTCATGCGCTCCAGATCGCGGGCGAAGGACGCCGCCCGGTCGGCGTCGGGTCCGGCGAAGTGCTCGAAGGCCTTCGAGCCGGGCGCGTAGCTGTCGAGCAGCACCAGGGAGGCGGTGCGCACCCCCTCGAAGGAGAGCTGGCGTGCCATCTCGTAGGCGACGGCGCCTCCCATGGACCAGCCGGCGAAGTGGTACGGACCCTCGGGCTGCACCTTGAGCACCTCGTGGAGGTAGGCGGCCGCCATCTCCTGGACCGAGGTGAACACGGTGCCGCCGTCCAGGCCGGGCGAGCGGACCCCGATCACCGTGAACTCGGCGGGCAGCGCCGACGCCACCTCCCGGAAGCACAGCACGTCGCCGCCGATCGGGTGCACGAGGAACAACCGCGGTCCACCCGCGGCGCCCTGGCGCAGGGTCAGCAGCAGCTCGCTCCCCTGGTCGTCGGACTCCTTCCGCAATTCGCGCACGGATGCGGCCAGACGGTCGACGCGCGGGCCCTCCAGGAGCTTGCGCAGCGAAAGCGACAGGCCGGTCTTCTTGCGGATCCGGGTGAGCAGGATGGTGGCGAGCAGTGAGTGACCGCCGACGGCGAAGAAGTCGTCGGTGACACCGAAGTCGTCGTGGCCGAGGAGTTCGGACCACATGGACCGGATCAGGGTCTCGGTGTCGTCCCGGGGCGCGACACGCTCCTGCGCGGCCGGGGACGAGGCGCCCCGGAGGGAGGAGCGGTCCAGCTTGCCGTTGGGCAGCAGAGCGAACCGGTCGACGAAGAGGAACAGCGAGGGGACGACCGCCAGCGGCAGCCGCTCGCGCGCGTGGCGGCGCAGTTCCTCCGTGGTCAGGGCGGAGCCGGGCGAGCGCACGACGTAGGCGACGAGCGAGCCGTCCGCCTCCTTGTCCGCCTCCACGTGGACCTGGCGCACCTGCGGATGGGTGGTCAGCTCGGCCGCGACCTCCGCGGGATGCACCCGGACGCCGCGCACCTTGAGCAGGTCGTCGCTGCGCCCCTCGACGTGGATCTCGCCGAAGGCGCCGACCACCGCGAGGTCTCCCGTGTGGTAGACGAGGTCGTCCGGGTCGTCGGACAGCGGATTGGGGCGGAAGTTCGAGGCCGCGCGGGCGTCGTCGAGGTAGCCCAGGGTCCGGTACGGCGTCCGGATGACGATCTCGCCGCGTTCGCCGGGGCCGCGGACGGAGCCGTCCGCGCCCAGGACGACCGCCTGGGCGCCGGGCAGCGGGCGGCCGACGGGCACCGGTCCCGCGTGCTGCTCGGCCGTCACCCGGTGGAACGTCTTGATCATGGTCGTCTCGGTGGGCCCGTAGAAGTTGACGACTTCGGTGTCCGGGCCCAGCAGCCGCTCCCGCAGCTCCTGGACGAGCCGGCCGGTGAGGGGCTCGCCCGCGAGGCAGAGCAGCCGCAGGCCGGCGAGGGGCGCGGTGGTCCGGTCGGTGTCCCGCAGCCAGGACGCCACCACGCTGGGTGTGGTGTGGACGATGGTGACGCGCTCGCGCGCCAGCCAGTCCACCATCCGTGCCGTGTCGTCCAGGGCGCTCGCCGGCGGCAGGCACAAAGTGGCCCCCTGGGTGAGCGGCACGAAGACGTCGCGCAGGACCGCGTCGAAGGAGAGCGTGGTCAGCTGTGCCACGCGGTCCCCGGCGTGCACGCCGAACTCCTCGGTCTCCCAGTCGATGAAGTGGTCGAGTCCGCGGTGCGATCCGACGACCGCCTTGGCCTCGCCGGTCGTGCCGGACGTGAAGAAGACGTACGCCGCTTCCAGGGGCCGGGCGGGGACGGGACCGAGCGACTCGTCCGCGCTCTTGGCGAGCTCCTCGAAGGTCAGGCGCCGCACGGTGGCGTCGCCCGGTACCTGCGTCGCGGTGGACGGCTCGGTGAGCAGGATCTGCCGGACGCCGGCCTTGGCCACCATGGCGGCGCGCCGCGGCTGAGGCAGACCGTCGTCCAGGAGTACGGCGGTGGCGCCGGCGCCGAGCGCGGCGACGAGGGCAGCCACGGTGGCGGGCGACTTGCCGCCCAGCACACCGACGCGCTGCCCCGCCTGAAGCTGCTGCGCGGCGCCCGCCACCGCGGCGGCCAGCTGACGATAGGTCACCTCGCCTTCCGCCCAGGAGATGGCGACGGCGTCCGGGGTGGCTGCGGCCCGGCGCCGGAACCGCTCGGCGACGGGGACGAGGTCCCGGGCGGGAAGCGGTTCGGCGAAGGGGTGGCCCGCGCGGCCGGCGTCGGCCAGCGGACTCGTCGGCTGCTCGGCGGCGAAGCGGAGCAGACGCGTGAACCGCTCGCCGAGCGCGGCCGCGAACTCGGCCTGGACCGTGTCGGCGTCGTACTCGAAGTCCAGGACGGTGCCCGCCTCGGCGGGGCGCACCACCACGGTGAGGTCGAACTTGGCCGTCGGTGCCGTGCCGGAGCCGTCACCGGCGTCGGCGACCACATCGACGGGACGCAGCAGGGCGGCCTCGCGCGGCAGTTCCTCGCGCGGCGGCATCCTCAGCATCACGGAGAACAGCGGGCTGCGGTCCCCGTCCCGGGCGGCGGCGACGGCCTCCACGACCTGCGCGTACGACACGTCCCGGTGCCCCGACGCCTCGACGAGCGTCGACCTGACCCGGCCGAGTGCCTCCTCGAACGTCGGGGCGCCCGCCATGTCGAAGCGGAAGGCGTGCGTCCGGACGAAGAACCCGATGACGTCCTCGAACTCCTCCCGATCCCGGCCCACGCTGTCGCTGCCGATGACGACCCGGTCCTGCGCCGCCGCCCGGGACAGGGCGTAGGCGAGGACGGTCATCATCGCCATGTACTCGGTGGCCCCGGACTTCGCGCACAGCTCGGCGAGGCGGTCGGTCACCTCACGGGCGACCGGGACGCGCAGCACCCGCGCCTGGTGCGGCCGTTCGCCGGGCACGGGACGTCCCCACGGCACGTCCGGGGCTGGGGTGTCGGCGAGCAGGTCGCGCCAGTAGGCCAGGTCGGCCTCGGCGCGCTCGCCGGTCGTCCGGCGTGCGCGCCAGGCCGCGTAGTCGCCGAACTGGAGCCGGGACGTGGCGCCGTCCAGGTGCGTGTGCCGGTCGGTGCCGGCGAGCAGCTCGTCGACCTGCTGCGCGACGAGGCTCCACGACACCCCGTCGCAGCACAGGTGATGGACGGTCAGGCCGACGAGGAGCTCATCGTCCGCGACGCGGACCGTCCGGATCCGCACCAGCGGGCCGGCGACCAGGTCGAAGGCGTCGGCCGCCGCCTTGGACAGGGCGGCCAGGCCCGACGGCCGGTCGGTCACGGCCGGCAGGGCGGTGAAGTCGACGGCCGCCTCGCCCACGGACTGCACGGGGCGCCCGTCGACCTCGCGGAAGCGCAGTCGCAGCGCCTCGTGGCGGCGGCACACCGTGAGGAACGCCGTGCGTACGGCCTCCTCGTCGAAGCCGGCGGGCAGCCGGAACACGCCGGCCATGTTGTAGGCGGAGCTGTGTGGGTCCAGCTGCTGGAGGAACCACAAGCCCTCCTGCTCGGGGGAGAGCGGCTGGTCGGCCTCGCGCGGGACGGGCACGGGCGCCGGTTCCTCCTCGGCCTGGGCGCCCTCCCGCAGCGCGCCGTCCACGGCCTGAGCGAGTGTGGCGATCGTCGCCGACCGGTACAGGGTCGGCAGGTTCAGGTCGGCCTCGAACGTCCGGCGGATCCGGGCGAGGAGCCGGGCCAGCATCAGCGAATGGCCGCCGAGATCGAAGAAGTTGGCGTGCCGGGAGGTGATCTCCTTCTTGAACACCTCGGACCACAGCTCGGCGACGCGCCGCTCCGTCGCGGTCCACTCGCCCTCGTCCGCCGCCTCCTGCGGCAGTTGCCCGGCCGTGTCGTCGGGGTCGGGCAGCGCGGACCGGTCCAGCTTGCCGTGGCCGGTGAGCGGCAGCCGCTCCAGAAGGACCACCTGGGCCGGGACCATCGCGTTGGAGCCGGCCGCTGCCACGTGCCGCCGTACGGCGGAGGCGTCCACGCCCGCGCCCTGGGCCGGCACGACGTAGGCGACGAGGGCGGGACCGTCGTCCCCGGCGCGGACCACGACGGCCGCGTCCTCGACCTCCGGCATGCGGGTGATCACCGCGCCGACCTCGGCCGGGTGCACGCGGACGCCGAGGATCTTGACCTGGTCGTCCACCCGGCCGTGGATCTCCAGGTCGCCCTGGGGGCCGATGCGGCCCAGGTCGCCGGTCCGCTGCACGAGGTCGGTGGGGTCGTCGGGGTTGAGCGGGTTCACCTCGAAGAGCGGGGCCTGACCCGCGGCCGGGCGCCAGGTGCCCCGGGTGAGGTGCGGGGTGCGGATCAGCACGTGACCGGGTTCACCGACGCCGCACCGCCGGCCGCGGTTGTTGACCACGAGCAGTTCGGCGCCGTCGATGGCCTTGCCCACGGGCAGGATGCCCTCCGGGACCTCGCCGTCGGGAACGGGGTACCAGGACTTGAGGATGGTGGCCTCGGTCGTCCCGTAGAGGTTGACGAACCTCGTGCCGGCGTCACCGGTCGTCTTCCGCCAGCGGTTGACGAGGCTGCCGGCGAGCGGCTCACCGGAGAGGCAGATCAGACGCAGCGCTGGGAAGCCCGCACCGGCGGGCTGTTCGGCCAGCAACGCGGACAGCACGCTCGGCACCGTCTGCAGGATGGTCACCTCGTCCTCGCGCAGCCATGCGAGCACCCGCGCCACATCGACGAAGGGCCGGTCGGTCGGCGGGAGGCACACGGTGGCGCCTGCGATGAGCGCCGGGAACAGGTCCTTGAAGACCGCGTCGAAGGTCAGCGCGGCCGTCTGGGCGACGCGGTCGCCCGGGCCGATGGCGAGGGCCTGCTGTTCCCACGCGCAGAAGTGGACGAGCGCCCCGTGCCAGCCCAGGACACCGCGGGGCTCGCCGGTGGTGCCGGAGGTGAAGCACACGTACGCGTCCGCGGCGGCGGCCACGACGGGCAGCTCCACGTCCCCCGCCGTCGACCGCTCCAGCTCGGCGAGGCGGACCACCGGCGTGGAGCCGGTGCCCGCCGCCCACGTCTGGTCGGTCGTGTCGACGAGCAGCGACGGGCGCGCCCGTTCCAGCACGTCACGCACCCTGCCCTCCGGCTGGGTGACGTCGATCATCACCAGGACCGCACCGGCCCGCAGGACACCGAGCATGGCGACGACGGTCTCCGGCGACCGGCCACCCCGGACCGCCACCACGTCCCCCGGGGTCACTTCCCGTGTCCGCAACGCCCGAGCCGTCGCGCGGAACCGCTCCACGAGCTCCTGGTACGTGTGGGACCGCGCGCCTCGGACCAGTGCGACGGTCTGCGGAAGCCGGGAGGCCGTGGCCTCGATCAGGGCGGGGACGGTGGTGCTCTCGACCAGGTGCCGTGACGGCGTCGTCGACGCGGTGGGGTGGTCGTCGGCGTACGTCATCTGAGTGTGAGTCCAATCGTGTGGTCGGGATTGCACTGGGGGCCGGTCAGAGGGCTATCTCGTCGACGTATGCGTCGGGCTTGTCCACCGCGGCCTCGACGAACGAGGCGAGCTGGCGGGCCATGAGCGCGGCGCGCTCGGCCGAGATACGGCCCCGGGCGTACACGAGACGTGCCTCGTAGCCCTCGGTGAGCGGGAAGACCTCGAACTTGAGGTCGTAGTGCGTGTGCCGGGGCGGGAACTGGTGGACGCGCACGGTGACGCCGCCGGCCTGCCGTTGCCACGCCGGCATGTTCTGGAAGACGAACAGGTTCTGGAACAGGGGCAGCCGGTCGGCGCCGCGGGCCGCTCCGACCTCGGCGACGATGCGCTCGATGGGCACCACCGAGTGCCGCTGACCCGCCACGACGGAGGTGTGGGCGCGGTCCAGCACCTGGGCGAATGTCGCGTCCTCGTCGATCTCCAGACGCTGCGGGACGGTCGTGACGAAGTAGCCGGCCAACTCGGCGACCCAGGGCGGCGTCCGGTTCGCCATGGGAGTGCCGACGACCACCGTCTCCTGGCCGGAGAGCCGGGCCAGCCATGCCGTGTAGCCGGCGAGCAGGGCCATGAACTCGGTGATGCCGTGCTCGCGGCACAGGCTCTTCAGCCGGGCCGGGAAGTCCGGCGACCAGCGCAGCGCGACGCTGTCGGCGGGCACGCTGAGGGAGGGGCCGCGCGGCTCGTCCACCGGCAGGTCGAGTCCGTCCGGCGCGTTCGCCAGCACGGTGCGCCAGTGCCGCAGCGACTCCTCGACGGCCGTCCGGTGCTCCCGGCGGGCCTCGTGCGTACGCTGCCAGGCCGCGTGGTCGACGATCTCCAGCCGTGCGTCCTCGAACCCTCGGTCCGGCTCGGTCAGCAGCCGGCTCAGCTCATCGGTCAGCAGCGACCAGGTCCAGCCGTCCGCGATGATCTGGTGGGTGACCATCACGAGCAGGTGGTCGGCCGGGCCGAAACTCACCCCGTGGGCCCGCAGCGGTGGTCCGGCCGCGAGGTCGAACGGCTCGTACGCCGTCTGCGTCACCCATCGGCGCACGGCCGCGTGATCCGCGGACGCGCCCGACCCGTCCGTCCACTCCAGCGGCGGGAGCTGCGCGCCGACGACGGCCCGCGGCTCACCGTCCACGGAGCGGAACGTCGTCCGCAGCACCTCGTGCCGCCGCACCAGAGCGGCGAACGCCTTCGACACCCGCTCGGCGCTCACTCCGGTGATGCGGAACGCGGTGGGGGCGCTCATCGCGGTGCTCTCGGGCTCCAGTTCCTGCAGGAACCACAGGCGTTCCTGGTAGCGGTTGAGGGGCAGCTCACCATCGCGCGGTACCCGCGACGGCATCGTCGTGTCCGTGTCCGTGGCGGCGAGCAGGGCGCGCAGCCGGTCGAGGGTGGGTTCCGTGAAGAAGTCGGCCAGGGCGACCGTGCGGCCGAACTCCTCGGCTGTGTCGGCGAGCAGCCGCACCGCGTGCAGCGACGTGCCGCCCGCGTGCAGGAAGTGCGGCTCGGTGGTGCCGAGCACGCCGGCCCACAGGCGTTCCAGTGGGTCGGCGCCGGCGGCGGTCTGTCCGCTCCGGTCTGACTGCTCCGCCAGGATCGCGTGCAGTGCCGCCACGTCGGCCTTGCCGTGCGCGGTCTTCGGCATCGAGTCCATGGGTGTGAGGCCGGCCGGGATCGAGCCGGCCGGCAGGATGCGCAGCAGTTCGTCACGCCATCCGGACCACGGCACGCCGGGGACCAGGACGGCGAAGGCGTGCAGGCGTGCGACACCGGCTGCGTCGACACGCGTCACCACGACGCACTCCTCGACACAGGGCAGCGACTGCAGGGCGGCCTCCACCTCGCCCAGTTCGATGCGGACGCCGCCGATCTTCACCTGTCGGTCGTTGCGGCCGTGGTAGTCGTACGCCCCGTCCGGACGGCGACTGGCCAGGTCGCCTGTGCGGTACATGCGGCGGGTCGGGTCGGCCGGGTGGGGCACGAAGCGCTCGGCCGTGACCTCGGGCAGGCTGAGGTAGCCACGGGCCAGCCCCACGCCGGCGATGCACAGCTCACCGACCTCGCCCTCCGGTACCTGGGTGCCGTCCTCGCCGACGACGAGCAGTTCGATGCCGCTGATGGGGTGGCCGATGGGGACCGGTGCGGTGGGCGAGGCGTCCGCGGCGCACTGCCAGTGGGTGACGTCGACGGCGGCCTCGGTGGGGCCGTAGAGGTTGTGGAGTTCGGCGTGGGGCAGCCGCTCGAAGAACCGCCGGGCGAGGGACGGGCCGAGCGCCTCGCCGCTCACCATGACCGAGCGCAGCCGCGGGCAGTCCCCGGGCCGCACCTGGCGCAGGAACTCCGTGAGCATGCTCGGCACGAAGTGCGTGACGGTGACCTGGCGCTCCGTCAGGAACCGTGCCAGGTAGCCGGGGTCCCGGTGCCCGTCGGGAGCGGCGAAGGCCAGTTCCGCTCCGGTCATCAGGGGCCACATGAACTCCCACACCGAGACGTCGAAGGTGTACGGCGTCTTCTGGGCGACCACGTCCCCGGGCCCGATACGGAAACGATCCTGCATCCACCGCAGGCGGTTGACGATGGCGGCGTGCTCGATCATCACGCCCTTGGGGCGGCCCGTGGAGCCGGACGTGTAGATGACGTAGGCCAGGTGGTGCGGCTCGGCCGGGTCGATCGGCGGCCCCTGGCCGGGGGCGCGGTGTCCGCGGGGGGTCAGCCGCGGCACGCCGCCGTCGGCGAGGGACCACAGCCGGGACGACTCCTCGGCCACGACGGCCGCGGGCGCGGCGTCCCGCAGCAGACCGAGGATCCGCCGGTCCGGGTCGGTGGTGGACAGCGGCAGCCACGCCCCGCCCGCCCGCACGACCCCGACGATCGCCACGGCCAGGTCGACGGAGCGCTCCAGCTGGAGCGCCACGATCCGATCGGGCCCCACCCCTGCCGCCACGAGCGCCTCGGCCAGGGCGGCCGAGCGGGCGTCGAGTTCGCGGTACGTCAGGACCTGCCGGTCGTCGCAGACCGCTCGCGCGTCGGGTGTCCGGCGGAACTGCTCGACCAACGCCGCACCCAACGACTCCGGACCGGTACGACACACGGCTTTGCCCCCCTCGTGAATACCCTGCCGGCGGGCCGAACAAGATCGCCCCAGCGATGCACGAGACGGGACTGTGGCACATCGAACGCCTTTTAGGAAGATCCTCATTTGGTCAAGGAATCTTTTCTTGCGTTGATCAACTGGTGATGTAATCTGCCTCAGTCCCGGCCGCGGCAACCTGCCTCGCCAGGAAGAAAGTTGAAGTGTTGACGTAAAGCCGTACCGACTCTGGAAAGGGTGTTGACGGTGTGTGGACTCGCGGGCTTCGTCGGGCCACGACACGATCCCCGGGCGGCGCGAGAAACACTGCACGCCATGAGCGCGGCCATCCAGCACCGGGGACCGGATTCCACCGGATTCCACGTCGACGAGACGGTGGCGTTCGCGTTCACCCGGCTGGCGATCAACGACCTCGGGGCCGGCGACCAGCCGATGTACGACGAGAGCCGGCAGATCGTCGCCATGACGACCGGCGAGATCTACAACTACCGCGAACTGCGTGACCTGCTCGTCAGCCGGGGCCACACCCTGCGCACGCGCTGCGACACCGAGGTGATCCCGCACCTCTACGAGGAGTTCGGCCGCGACTTCGTCAGCCGACTCGACGGGCAGTTCGCGGTGGTGCTCTACGATCACCGCGAGCAGCTCTTCATCGGCGCCCGCGACCACTTCGGCGTCACGCCGTTGTTCTACGCCCACCAGGGCGGTGAGCTGGTCTTCGGCTCCGAGATCAAGGCCATGCTGGAGCACCCCGCGGTGCCGCGCCGCGTCGACCTCGTCGGCCTGGACCAGGTGTTCACCCTGCCCGGTCTGGTGAGCCCGCGGACGATGTTCGAGGGTGTCCACAGCGTGCCGCCCGGCACCGCCGTCGAGTTCCGCCCCGGTGACCGGCCCAAGGTCTGGACGTACTGGGACCTCGCATACCCGCGCACCGACGCGGACGTCGAACGCCACGACGAGTCCTACTACGTCCGTCAGGTCGAGGACCTGCTGGTCCGTTCCGTCGAGAAGCGTCTGCAGTCCGACGTGGAGGTCGGCCTGTACCTGAGCGGTGGCCTGGACTCCTCCCTGGTCGGCGCGATCATGCGGCATCTGATGCCGGACGCCGATATCCAGTCGTTCGCGGCGGCGTTCCCCGAGCGGGAGCTCTCCGAGAGCGACTACCAGCGGCTGATGAGCGGCGTCCTCGACACCCGCCACACCGAGCGCTTCGTGCACGGCGAGGAGATAGCCTCCCGGCTGCGCACGGTCGTACGGCACACCGAGTGCCCGCTGAAGGAGTCGTTCAACTCGGCCGCCCACGCGCTGTCCGAAGCCGTGCACCGCGCCGGGGTCAAGGTGGTGCTCACCGGGCAGGGCGCGGACGAACTGTTCGGCGGCTACATCGGCTACCGCTTCGACCAGGTCCGGCGCACCCAGGCCGCGGGCGGCGTCACCGACCTGCGGGAAGCCAGAATGCGCGAAAGCCTGTGGGGTGACGAGAATTTCTTCTACGAACGCAACGACGCCGGATTCGGGGCCACGAAGGCCCGGCTCTACTCGGCGCCGGTGCGTGAACGGCAGGCCGAGATCGACTGCCTCGGCCACCCGCTGGTCGATCGCGAGCGCCTGACCGGCCTGCACGATCTGCACCGCCGTTCCTACCTCGACCTCAAACTCCGGCTGGCGGACCATCTGCTCGGCGACCACGGCGACCGCATGGTGTTCGCCAACTCGGTGGAGTCCCGCCATCCGTTCCTCGACCGGGAACTCGTCGAGTTCCTCGCGACCGTGCCGCCCGAGCTGAAGCTGAAGGGCCTTGAGGAGAAATACCTCCTCAAGCAGGTCGCTCGGGAATGGATTCCACGCCGGATCGTGGACCGCGAGAAGTTCGGCTTCACCGCGCCGGGCAGCCCGCACCTGATCCGGCAGGACGACCCCGCCATCGAGGCCCTGCTGTCCCGCGAACGCATCGAAGCGGACGGCTACTTCGATCCGGACCGCGTGGAGCGGCTCGTCCGTGAGTACGCCACGCCCGGGTTCCGCATCAACGTTCCGTTCGAGACCGACCTGTTGATGACCGTACTCACCTTCAACCTGCTCCTCGACCTCTACGACCTGCCCGCATACTCCGCCTGACGGCAACTCAGGCGGGCGCCGGGCAGGCCTGCCCGGACCCACATCGCCAGGGGGACAACGGATGCCGCCGACCGATCCGACTCTCAGCATCACCGAGCGACTCAGCCGCTCCCTGTCCGGGCCGGAGGGAACCCTCGCCCTGGCCCGGATGCAGGTGCTGGGCCGGCCCGTCGAGCGCTCGACGGAGCTGACCGTGCCCACCCCGTCGGGAACCGGGGTGGGCGTGTGGCGCCTGACGGACGGGCAGTTGCGCCGGGACACCGGGCGCCGGGACGAATGGCGCTACTGGGCCGACCTGCCGGAGATACCCTTGCGCCCCGGTCACCGCCGTGTCGCAGTGCTCGGGGAGTCCGCGACCCGCGGCTACTTCTTCGACCCGGCGTACTCGCTGGCCGGCCTCGTCGACACCGCCTTCGACGGCACCGGCGTGGACGTCCTCGACCTCGCCCGCACCAACTGCTCCCTGGCGGACCTCCTCCAGACGGCCGCCGATGCCCTCGCCCTGGGCGCCGACGCACTCGTGGTGCACGCCGGGAACAACTGGAACAACGTCGACCCGACGCCCGGGGAGCGCCACGAACTGGCCCTGCTGCTCGAAGAGGGCGGCTTCCCGGCGGCCGCGGCGTCCTTCCGGGACCTCGTCACCGAGGTCGCCGCGAGCGCGCTGGACGTGCTGCGCGAACTGGCGGGCGAGGTCCCCGTCGTCCTGGTCGTCCCGGAGTTCAACCTGGCCGACTGGACGGACGAGCCGATCCTCGACTGCCCCGCCCTGCCCGCCGGACGGATGCGGCGCTGGCTGAGCGCCCGGGACGAGGCCGAGCGCGCCCTGCGGGACGGCGACCTCGCCGGCGCCCGCACACTCGTCGCCGAGATGACCGCCCTCGACGGCGGCTCCAGCCCCGTCTCCCACCGCCTGGCGGCACGCTGCGCGGCCTCGCCCGACGAGGAACTCACCGCGCTCCGGGCGGCCAAGGACGCGGTGGTCAGCCCCTTCGCCATCCACTCCCCGCGCACCCTGGCCTCCGTGCAGGAGGTGATGCGCCGCAAGGCCGGCGAGGCCGGGTTCCACCTGGTCGACCAGGCGGCCCTGTTCCAGGAGGGCGACGCCGGCGCACCCGGCCGCCGCTACTTCCTCGACTACTGCCATCTCAGCTTCGACGGCCTGCGCACCACGGCCCTGGCCGTGGCGGAAACCCTGGGTACGGCTCTGGAGCTGCCCGAGCGGCCGGGCACCGGCGGCGTACCGGTTAGGGCCGCCGCCGACCGGCTCGCCCTGGCCCATTTCCTCGCCGCCGTGCACAACGCCCACTACGGCCAGCCCGAGGACGTACTGCGCCACCACCTGACCCGGGCGCTCGACGCCGACGCCTCGGTCGCCGACCGCTTCGAGGACTACCTCGACTACCAGACGCGGATCGCCCCGAACTGGATGTGCTCCTCCTACGAGCGCTCCACCCAGGACCCGGCGTTCCGGCGCTACATGGTGGTCGGCGACGGCCGGCTCAACGGCAAGCTGGCGGACCACGGTCTGCGCGAGGTCATGCTCGACGTCCTCGAAAGCAGGGGCGTCGCGGCGCGCCGGCGCTATGAGGACCTGCTCGTCGCCGAACACTCCGGCAGCACCGACCTGCTGGCCGACGCGCACCTCGCCACCACGTTCAACGAGCGCCGTGAAGCCGGCGTCGGCCCGCGGGTGGCATACCTGCGGGCGAACTCCCCCCGAACCCGCTCCACCCTGGTCGTCGACGAACCGGCCCCGCTCGTCCTCGAAGTGACCTGGCGGCTGCCGTCCGAAGTACCGGTCCCGTCCGTGTCGGTCGCCGTGAACGGCCACCCGGTGGGCACGGCCGAGGTGGGCACGGCGTGGACGACCCGGGAGTTCACCGTGCCCCCGGACGTCCTGCGCCGCGGACGCAACACCGTCGAGATCCGCTGGCCGGAGGGGGGCGACGGCACCGACGCGCTCGTCGCCGGAGCCCCGGCCCGCCTGGAGTGCGGCGAGAACGTCACCAGTCACCCGGTCCACGGCCACATCCACGGCTGGTCCGCGACCCGCGTCGTGCCCGCCGCGGTCTGACCGCCCCCGCCGAAAGACAGGAGAGTCCCCTTGCGCTTCAGCGTCATGTTCTTCGCCTCCGGCGAGGCGGCCCCGCAGGAGACCTGCCGGACGGTGCTGGAGACCAGCCGTCTGGCCGACGCACACGGCCTGGACGCGGTGTGGACACCCGAGCGGCACTTCGACCAGTTCGGCAGCGTGTTCCCCAACCCGGCGCTCACCAGCGCCGCGCTGGCCACCGCGACCGAGCGCATCCAGCTGCGGGCCGGCAGCCTCATCTCGCCACTGCACCACACGGTGCGCATCGCCGAGGACTGGTCCGTCGTCGACAACTGGTCGTCCGGCCGTGCGGCGGTCTCCTTCGGCTCCGGCTGGAACGCCAACGACTTCGTGCTGGCCCCCGACGCCTACGAGTCGCGGCACCAGGTGATGCTGGAGCAGATCGACACGGTGCGCGCCCTGTGGCGGGGGGAGGACGTCGAGCTCCCCAACGGCACCGGGCAGCCCTTCGCGGCACGCCTGCACCCCCGGCCCGTCCAGCCGGAGCTGCCGATCTGGATCACCTCGTCGGGGAACCCGCGGACCTTCCAGGACGCCGGGGCCCGCGGCCTCAACGTGCTAACCCACCTGATCGGGCAGAACCTGGACCAGCTCGCCGAGAAGGTGGCCCTCTACCGCAAGGCCCGCGCGGACGCCGGCTTCGACCCGGCCACCGGCACGGTCTCCCTGATGCTGCACACCCACCTGGACGTCGACCCGGAGGCCGCCGAGGCCCGCAGCCGCGCCCCGTTCCGCGACTATCTGCGCTCCGCGGTGAAGCTGGAACTCCGGGCCGCCCAGGGCGGCGGCACCATCAGCGGCGGGCATGTCCTGCCCGACGACGAGATCCCCGAGGACCTCCTCGACGAGTTGCTGGACGCCACCTACGAGCGCTATCTGGAGGGTGGTTCCCTGATCGGCTCCCCGGACACCTGCCGGGGCATGGCCGACCGGGTGGCGGCGGCGGGTGTCGACGACATCGCCTGTCTTGTCGACTTCGGCGTACCCAGCGAGCGGATCCCCGCGGTGGTCCCGCTGATCGCCGCGCTCGCCGGCGACCGCGGCCCCGGACGTGAGGTCGTCGAGAGTGAGCACTGACCTCGCCCGGTGGGCGCGTCTGCGCGACGTGCTGATGCTGCAACGGCTTGAGACCAGACTGCTGCTGGCGAGTGTGACCGCCGACTCCTTCGGCACCGGCATCTTCACGGCGACTTCGGTCCTGTTCTTCACCACCGTCCGCGGGTTCAGCGTCTCCGCCGTCGGGCTGGCGATCTCCCTGGGCAGCCTCTGCGCGTTCTTCCTCGGGCCCCGCATCGGCGCCCTCGCGGACCGGGTCGGGCCGCAGAAGGGCCTCATCGTGCTGTTCGGCGTGCGGGCCGTGGGCTACGGCCTGTACCTGCTCGCCGAGCAGTACTGGCTGTTCGTGGTGCTCGCCTGCGTCGTGACCACGGCCGACCGGGCCAGTCCCGCCATCAACCAGGCCCTGATGGGCCGGCTGTTCGAGGCCAAGGACCGGGCGACGATCCTGGGCACCGTGTTCTCGGCACGCAACGGGGCGATCGTGCTCGGGTCGCTGGCCGCCACCCTGCCCGTCGTCACCGGCTCCAGCGCCCTGTACCTGGTGGGGATCGGGATCAACGCCGCGTCCTTCATCGTCGCCGCGCTCCTCGTGGCCCGGCTGCACGTCCCGAAGGCGGAACCCGCGCCGACCGGACGGGACAAGGAACGCCGCGGCGGGGCCTCCCCCTTGCGCGACCGCCGGTACCTGGCCATCACGATCGTCAATGGCGTGGCCCAGACGCACAACACGATCCTGTCGCTGGTGCTGCCCCTGTGGATCGTCCACGCCACCAGCTCTCCCAACTGGAGCCTCACCGCGCTGCTCGCCCTCAACGGCGCGCTGGCCATGGCGGCCCAGGTACCGGTGAACCGGATGTTCGCCGACTTCTCCGCCGCCCTGCGCGCGTCGGCGCTCGGCGGTGTCGCCGTCTGCGCCGCGTGTCTCGCCTACGCCGGGGCCGGGGCGGTGGGCGACGCCTGGGTGGCGCTCGCGGTCCTCGTGGTCGCCATGCTCGCCCACACGGCCGGCGAGAGCCTGTTCATCGCGAGTACACCGCTGTCCTTCGAGCTCGCCCCGAAGGAGTCGCTCGGACGGTACCTGTCCTTCTACAACCTGGGCCGGGTGGGCCAGGACCTCGTCGGGCCGCTGCTGATCGTGGGACCGCTCGTCGACCGGGGCACCCCCGTGTGGCTGCTGGTCGGCGTGGTCGTGCTGCTCGGCGGCCTGGTGCCCTGGGCCCTCCTCAAGGACGACGCGCTCGCCGTGAACGGGCGGTCGGCGCGGTGAGCGCGGTCACCTCCGGATACCGGACCGCGACGCCGGCACCCGATCCGGCGGCCTCCGGCATCGTCGGCGTGCTCGGCGGCATGGGGCCGGCCGCCACGGCGGACTTCTTCGCCAAGCTGGTACGGGAGACACCCGCCGCCAGTGACCAGGAACATCTGCGGACGCTGGTGTGGTCCGACGCCACGGTGCCGGACCGCACCGACGCCATCCTGTCGGCTGGGCCCAGCCCGCTCCCCCGCCTGCTCGAAGGGGTGCGCCTGCTCCAGTCGGCGGGGGCCGCGATCATCGCCATGCCCTGCAGCACCGCGCACGCCTTCCTCCCGGAACTGCGGCAAGCCTCGGCGGTCCCCATCCTCAGCATGATCGACGCCAGTGTGCTCCGGCTGCGCGCGGCCGCGCCGTCGGTCTCCCGGGTGGGGCTCCTCGCCACCACCGGCACGCTGGTGACGGGCCTGTACCAGGAGGGTCTGCGCGAGCAGGGCATCGACGCCGTCGTCCCCCCGCCGCTGCTGCAGCAGCGGTCCGTGATGCGGGCCGTACGGCTGATCAAGGCCGGCAAGCTGGAGGTCGCCGCGCAGGCACTGGCCCCAGCGGTCAGAAGCGTCGCCGGGGCCGGAGCGGGCATGATCGTCGCAGCATGCACCGAACTCCCCCTGGTGCTCGGTCACCAGGCCGAGAACCTCCCCGTCTTCGACACGACCACAGCACTGGCCCAGGACGCCGTGGCCCTCGCCCGGCGTCTGTCGCGCCCCGATCACCCGAAGGAACGACCATGAACACGCGTGTCTGTCTCGTCTCGCCCAAACCACCGATGCTCCAGCGGGCCAGGCGGCTGAAGCTGGACGTGGTCTGCGTGTACACCCCCGAGGAGTTCCGCAAGCTCCCCGTCGACGCCGTGCAGGACGAGACCTGCCTGGTGCTCCGGCACCAGGCAGATCCGCGGGAACTGGTCGACTGCGTCCGCGCGTTGCACGACCGTAGGCCGTTCGCGGCCGTGCTGACCGTTCAGGAGGAGGGCGTCATCACCGCCGCCCTGCTCAACGACGCGCTCGGCCTGGACGGTGTCTCCTCCGAGACCGTGGCGCTGCTGACCGACAAGTGGCGCATGCGCCGGCACACCGCGGAGCGCGGCGTCAGCACCGTGCGGGCGGCCGTCGCGTCGAGCCTTGAGGACATCAGGGAGTTCGGCGCGGCCCATGGCTACCCGTTGATCGCCAAACCACTGGGCGGCTCCGCGAGCATCGGCATCCACCGGATCGACAGCGCCGAGGCGGCCGAGTCCGCGTACGCCGCGCTGAGCGGACTCGACCTGAAGCAGTTCCTGCTGGAGGAGTACCTCGAAGGCCCGGAGATCAGCGTGGACGCTCTCTCCTTCGACGGCCGTCACGTGCCGATCGCCATCGCGGACAAGATCACCGGAACGGGATTCGTCGAGTTCGGACACGCCATTCCCGCCCAGCTGGACCCCTCCCTGGAGGAGGAGGTGTGCCGCACGGTGTCCGACTTCCTGGACGCGGTCGGTCTGCGCAACGGTCTGTCGCACACCGAGCTGAAGCTCACGCCCGCCGGGCCCCGCGTGGTCGAGAGCCACAACCGGCGCGGCGGCGACCGGATCAACACCATGACGCACGCCGTCCACGGCATAGACCTGGAGGAGGCCGGCCTCGCCTGGGCCACCGGTCTGCTCCAGCCGCTCACCGAGCGTCCCGCGGCGAACGGCGGTGCGGCCGTCGTCTTCTTCGAGGCCGAGCCCGGCCGCCTGGTCGCCATCGAGGGCGCCGACGAGGCGCGCGCCCACGCCGGTGTCGTCGAATTCCACCTCAACTTCGAGGTGGGCCAGCTCATCCCCCGGGTCCGCTGGTCGCTGGACCGGGCCGGGTATGTGGTGGTGACGGCCGAGACGGCCCAGGCCGCGCGGGAGCTGGCCCGGTCGCTGGCCTCCCGGGTGCGGTTCGTGACCGAGCCCGATCCGGCGGCCGGGGAGGACGGCGCCCAAGGGCTTCGCCGCTACCGCGACCTCGTGGCAGAGCTCAATCAGGTCCCCCACGTCGGTGCCCTGACGTAGGGAGACGACTGTTTCGAGGCGGGCTCCCTCGTACGGGGAGTCGTGAACCGGCCGCCGCAGCATCAGAGGTTCCGGCTCCCCACCCACCCCCGTAATCAACTTTGTTTGTTGCATTGACATTTCACTCAGCAGTCGTACTGTTGGGAGCGCTCCCATGACAGCCCTTCAACTGGAAGGAGTCCCCCCACATGCGCAAAGAGAGTCCATTAACCGGGCGTTCGCGGTCGTTCCTCCGCCGGCCTCTTCAGGCGCTCGTCATGGTGTTCGCCGTGGTGGTCGGCGCGTTGGCCTGGTCGACCCCCGCCCAGGCGCACGGCACCATCGTCAACCCCGCCACCCGGGCGTACCAGTGCTGGAAGACGTGGGGCAGCAACCACACGAGCCCGGCGATGCAGACCGAAGACCCCATGTGTTACCAGGCGTTCCAGGCCAACCCCGACACCATGTGGAACTGGATGAGCGCCCTGCGCGACGGCCTCGGCGGCCAGTTCCAGGCCCGGACGCCCGACGGGACGCTCTGCAGCAACAACCTCTCCAGGAACGCCAGCCTGGACAAGCCCGGACCGTGGAAGACGACCAACGTCAGCAACAACTTCACGGTCCAGCTGCACGACCAGGCATCCCACGGTGCCGACTACTTCCGGGTCTACGTGAGCAAGCAGGGCTTCAACCCCAAGACCCAGACCCTGGGCTGGGGCAACCTCGACTTCATCACGCAGACCGGCCGCTTCGCCCCGGCACAGGACATCAGGTTCAACGTCAACACCTCCGGCTACACCGGACACCACATCCTGTTCGTGATCTGGCAGGCCTCGCACCTCGACCAGGCCTACATGTGGTGCAGCGACGTCAACTTCGGGTGAGCCGGAGAGTGCCGCACACGGCACCGGCCCCGGCCGGGCGTCGGTGATCCGCCGCCCGGCCGACCGAACTCCGTCGGGGCAGGGGACCCATGGGGACACCCTGCCCCGACAGGGCTCCCCGCTCCCCTGGTGTGAGCACAGCCGATCCGGAGGCTGTGCTCTTCTTCAGCGCCGGGCTCTGAAGACATCCCCACCCTGTGAGAGCCGCCGGTGTTCTACCAGGTGACCGGCAGGCTGAGTGGTCCTCGGATGAGTACGTCCTTCTGCCAGACCACGTCGTGGGGATCAGTGGCCAGTCGCAGGCCGGGAAGCCGTGTGATGAGGGTGGTGAGCAGCACTTCGGCTTCCAGCCGCGCCAGCAGTGGCGCCAGGCAGTGGTGAGGCCCGTACCCGAAGGCCAGGTTGGGTGGGCCGTCGCGGTCGACGTCGATCAGGTGCGGGTCGGGATAGACCCGCTCGTCCCAGTTCGCTGCCACATAGGAGACGTAGACGGCCTCCCCTTCGCGCACCAGGACGCCTCCCACCTCGACGTCCTCGGTGGCGATCCGTGCTTGTCCCACCCCGTGCTTGTGCGGGATCCAGCGCAGCAGTTCCTCCACGGCCGCCGGGACGGCGTGCGGGTCGTCCAGCAGCCGGCTCCTCAGGCTCTCGTCGGTCAGGAGGAGGTAGACCATGTTGGAGGTGTGGTTGCGTACGGCGTGCCAGCCGTTGAAGGCCATCAGCGTGACCAGGGCGAGGAGTTCCACTTCCTCGATCTTGCCGCTGCTGACCTCGGCGCCCATCTCGCTGATGAGGTCGTCCTGCGGATTCACCCGGCGCCGGCGGGCCAGGTCGGCGAAGAAGGCGCTGGCGTCTTCCTTGGCCTGCCGGGCCTTGGCGACCTCTGCTTCGTCCTTCGCCCGGGTCAGGACCGCGTTCGCCCAGGTGCACAACTGCGGACGGTCGGCTTCCGGCACCCCCAGCAGAGCCCCGGTGACATGCGAGGGGAAGGGGGAGGTCACGTGCTGCACCAGGTCGGCGGGCGGACCGGCCGCGATCATGGCGTCGATGTGTTCGTCGAGCACGGCCTGGACGCGCGGACGCAGAGCCGCGATAGCGGAACGGTTGAACGCCGAGGAGACCACCGAGCGGACCCGGGTGTGGTCGGGCGGGTCGACGAAACTGACCGCCCGGTCCAGCGGGATGAGGTGTTTGTTCATGGTGGGCAGCGGCCGGCCGACGATGTCCCGGCTGAACCGGGGATCGGAGGTGACGAACCGGACGGATTCGTACCGTGCCGCAAGCCAGCACTCCTGGGGAGCTCCGTGCGGCAGCCGGATACGGACAAGCGGTCCGGCCTGCAGCGCCTCGCGGAGGAAGGGGTCGAAGTCGAGGGCGGTCAGGTCCGAGACCTCGTACAAGGGGGCGGTTTCGTCCGGCATCACACGTTCCCGGTGGGCTGGTCATGGCGCAGCGGCGTGATCTGTTCGATGTCGTAGCGGCGGCGCAGGGCGGCGATGGCCTCGTGATCCACGGGGCCGTCGGCGGAGAGATGCTCCAGGAGTTCCTCGAAGTAGCGCTCGTGGTCGGGGGGCGGGGATGACTGGAAGAACATCCGGGCCGGATCGCCGGTGGGGTTGGCGAAAGCGTGCGGGCAGCCGGGTGGCACCAGAATGACGGTGCCGGGCGTGGCCCGGACCACACGCTCGCCCTTCGGTGACTGCCACCCCCGCCAGTCCTCCGCCGTACGTACGCGCGGCTCGAAGGCGAGGACGTCGAGTTCGCCTTCGAGGACGTAGAACAGTTCCTCGCTGCGCGCGTGGACATGCGCGCCGACGTCGAAGCCGGGGGGCACGAGCACCTCGAAGCTCGACGAGAAACGTGATCGCGCACCGGTCACCTTGAACGTCACGTGCTGGGCGGCGGCACGGAGAGTCCGGCCTTCCCCGGGCGGCACGATCAGGCCGCGTTCGGTGGGTGCTGCCGCCAAGGGGTGAACGGTGGTCATCGGGCCCCCTTCGAAGCGGGGCTGGGGTTACGGCTCCAGCGGCCGAGCGCCATCTCTGCGGTGATGCCGGGGCCGAAGCCGGCCAGCAGGCCGCGCGCCCGGTCGACCGCGCCGCCCTCGTCGAACAGGCGGCGCAGCGCGTCCAGTACGACGGCGCTGGCGATGTTCCCGTACTCGGTGAGCGTGGCCCGGCTGTGCTGGAAGGCGTCCGGCGGGACGTGCAGGAATCTGCTCAGGTCATCGAGGATCCGCGGCCCGCCCGCGTGCACGATGTAGAAGTCGAGATCCGAGGCGTCCCAGCCGTGCCCGTCGGCGAGGCCCCGCAGTACGGGGGCGAGCGGCTCCATGGTGCCCGGTACCCGCTTGTCCAGCAGGAAATGGAAGCCGGTTGCCCGTACGTCGTACGCGATCCAGTCTTCCGTGCCCGGGATGAGATAGGAGCCGTTGCGTTCCAGGCTGATGCCGTGGCCGCCCCTGCCACGGACGACGGCGGCGGCCACACCGTCACCGAACAGGCCGTTCGACAGCAGTGATCCGATACCGATGTCGGTGGGCTGGTAGCACAGCGAGCAGAACTCGCATGCCACGATGAGGGCGTTGGCCCCGGGATGGGCCGAGCAGAAGTCGTGCGCCCGGTTGATGGCGGCTCCGCCCGCCGCGCAGCCCAGCTGAGCGATGGGCAGCTGCCGGGTGTGCGAGGGAAAGCCCATCGTATTGATCAGCCAGGCCGTGAGCGAAGGCATCATGAAGCCGGTGCAGGACACGTAGATGATCATGTCGATGTCCGCGGCTCGCACCTCGCCGTCCTCCAGCGCGCGCTGGACGACCGGAGGCACACGGGACTTCGCCTCCCGCGCATAGAGCCGGTTGCGTTCCTCGAACCCCGGGTGGGTGAGGGTCCGGCTGACCGGCTGCACGAGATGACGAGTCCGCACCCCGGTGTTCTCGATCAGGCGCAGCGCGAGGCCCAGCTGGGGATGGTCCGCGTGCCGCACACGTGCGAGCTCGAGTGTCTCCTCCATGGTGATGACGTACTCCGGGACCGAGACCGCCGGTCGACACAGGACTGCCATGCGATATCCCTGCCCTTACCCGAATGCGATGGGACCGAGTTCCCATACTGGAAGGCGGCAGGGCCCCGTCCGGGCGCATGAGAGGCAAACCCCTCCTATCGGCGAAACGGCAGCACGTCCGCCGAGCCGGTACACACGGGAACGGCCTCCGGGGTGCGCGGGGCGCTCGTCTCCGCGATGGGCGAGCCGAGATCGTCACAGGCTTCACGCCGGCCGTTCTTTCCCCGCCTTCGCCACCGCTGTCCACCGCACTGTGCGCACCGCCCCCCCGCGCGCCCTCACCCGCAACCGCGGGGTCTCGACCCTGGGCCCGCACGGCTGCTGGACCGGCCCGCGGAGGACTTCGCACGCGCCTGCGCGTACGGGGTCAGGTGCGCGCCAGTTCGGCGGCGCCGAACGACACGTCGAAGCGGTCGCACCAGATGCTCACGCTGGTGTACCGGGACGGGTCGACGTCGGCCGGCACGGCGTAGTTCTGACTCCCCTTGTTGCCCTTGAGCTTGCCGAGGCTGACATACGCGCCGTCGTCGAAGACGTGCCACCCGGCCCGCCCCTCCTTCACCGGCGCGTCGGTCAGCCACACCCGCAGATCCGGGCCGTTGCTGGTGTCGAGGTCCTCCAGCCGAACGACATGGGAGCCGTCGGCGAGCCGTACGAGCTTCACCCTGCCCGAGGTGGCGTGCTCGTGGCTGATCAAGGCGCCGCCCGCCAGCGTCCTGGGCCGGGGAGCCGGATCAGCCGACGCGGAGGGCGCTCCGGCCGGAGGTGACGTCGGTGCGACCGCGCTGGGCAGAGCCTCCTGCACGGTTTCGTCCTGCCAGAGCTTCCATGGCTGGAACCAGTACAGCCCGAGACCGGCGCCCATGACCGCTGTCGTCAACGCGCCGATGACCAGCGGCCTGCCCAGCACCGTCCGTATACGTGCCATGCCCTGCCTCATTTCCTGAGAGCTTCTGTAACTCCCCATCTAACGAGCCAGGAAGGCGTCATGACCACCACGAGAGATGACGGAACTCTTACGCCGCTGCCGTGACCCACGTGGATGCCGGCACGGTCGGCCTCGGAAACATGCAGCGCGTCAACCGGGCGCGGGACCGCGCTCCGGCTGGCGCCGACGAGCCTGGCCGCCTCCGTGTAACTCACGCCCTGCTGCACGAGCCGGAAGTGTTCCTCCCGCTCACGGGTCAGCTTCCTGCGGCCCTGGGCCACCGTCCGTGTCCTGCGGATCCCGAACATCGCACCCCTTGAGCTGGGGTGTTGCGACGACCGCCAGAACTCAAGGGCCCGCAGCGGAGGCCTCGATGACCGAGTCGGGTCCGAAATCGATCGAGGCCCACGCAGCAGCACTGTCTCCGCTTCCACCGGGGAACGAGTGTGATCATGACGAAGCTCGCCAGACAGCCGGCCCGCCCCGATACGGCCGCGGTCATTCCGTGTCCCGCGTCGCCCACCGCCTCGGGCACCCACTCCACCACCCCCGCTCACCACGGAGTCGCCGCGTCATGACCGCGCTCACCACGCTGCTGTCCCCCGCCGCCGTGCGACTCGGCGTCCACTCCCCCGACTGGCGCGCGGCGATCCGCGCCGCAGGGCAGGCCCTGGTCGACGACGGCGTCAGCACCGCCGACTACACCACCCAGATGATCACCAACGTGGAGGAGAACGGCCCCTACATCGTCATCGCTCCCGGCGTGGCCTTCGCGCACGCCCGGCCGTCCCCGGCCGTGCTCAGAACCGGCATGGCATGGATACGTCTGCACGAGCCGGTCCGCTTCGGCCATGACACCAACGATCCCGTCTCACTGGTCGTGGCGCTGGCCGCCACCGACCCATCAGCTCACACCGAGGCGATGGCAGCCCTTGCCCGTTCCCTGTCGGACCCCGCCACGACCACCGCTCTGGATCAGGCCCGCAGCGCCTCGGAAGTTCTCGCCCTCCTGGACGCCGAAGCGGCACCGGCAGTCCGAACCACGCCGGCCGCCGAGGCGGCGTCCCACCACAAGATCCTCACCGTGTGCGGCAACGGCGTGGGCACGAGCCTGTTCCTGAAGAACACCCTCGAGCAGGTCCTCGACCGCTGGGGCTGGTCCCGGTACGTCAGCGTGGAGGCCACCGACACCATCTCCGCCAAGGGCAAGGCCTCCGAGGCGGTCGCCATCCTCACCTCCCGCGAGATCGCCCGCACGCTCGGCGATGTCGGGGTGCCCGTGAAGATCGTGCAGGACTTCACCAGCACCGCCGAGGTCGACACCGTCCTGCGCGACACCTACAGCGTCTGACCGCGAAAGGAGGCCCTCTCATGGACTGGCTCATCGCCCCCGCCACGTTCCTCGTCAACGAGATCCTCAGCCAACCCGCCTACCTCATCGGCCTCATCACCGCCGTCGGCCTGATCGCCCTGAAGAAGAGCGCCGGGCAGATCGCCGGCGGGGCCATCAAAGCCACCCTCGGACTCCTCCTCGTCGGCGCCGGAGCCGGGCTGGTCACCGCCGCCCTCGACCCCCTGGGCAAGATGATCCAGGGCAGCACCGGAACGCACGGAGTCATTCCCACCAACGAGGCCATCGCGGGCATCGCACAGGACGAGTTCGGAGCCCGCGTCGCCTGGCTGATGATCACCGGGTTCCTCGTCAGCCTCCTGCTGGCCCGCTTCACGCCCCTGCGCTACGTCTTCCTCACGGGCCACCACATGCTGTTCATGGCCACCATGCTCACCATCGTCATGGCCACCGCCGGGCAGCCCTCCCTCGCGGTGGTCCTCGGCGGAGGCGTACTGCTGGGCATCCTTCTGGTCTCCCTGCCCGCGCTCGCCCACCCGTGGACCAAGAAGGTGACCGGAGACGACAGCGTGGCCATCGGCCACTTCGGCACCGCCGGCTACATCACCGCGGGCGCCACCGGCCAGTTGGTCAACAAGATCGGCAGGCCCAGCCGCAGCACCGAGGACATGCGCCTGCCCGAAGGACTGCGCTTCCTGCGCGACTCCATGGTCGCCACCGCCCTGTCCATGGTGCTCGTCTATTTGGTGATGAGCCTGCTCTTCCTCGCCAAAGCCGGGCGCGCCACCGCCTTCAAGGCCTTCGGCACCACCGCCACGGGACTCGGCGACTACCTCATGCAGTCCCTCATGCAGGGCCTGCAGTTCGGCATCGCCGTCGCCGTCATCCTCTTCGGCGTCCGCACCATCCTCGGCGAACTCGTCCCCGCCTTCCAGGGCATCGCCGAGCGCGTCGTCCCCGGCGCCAAGCCGGCACTCGACGCGCCCATCGTCTTCCCCTACGCCCAGAACGCCGTACTCGTCGGCTTCATCTCCAGCTTCCTCGGCGGCCTCACCGCCCTGGCCGCCCTCATCTGGATCCTCAACCCCGCTTTCGGTCTCGCCCTCGTCCTGCCCGGACTGGTCCCCCACTTCTTCACCGGCGGAGCAGCCGGCGTCTACGGCAACGCCACCGGCGGCCGCCGCGGCGCCGTCGCGGGGGCCTTCCTCAACGGCGTCCTGATCACCTTCCTGCCCGCCCTGCTGTTGCGCGTCCTGGGCGACTTCGGTGACGCCAACACCACCTTCGGCGACGCCGACTTCGGATGGTTCGGAGCCTTGCTCGGCAATGTCGCCGAACTCGACGGCACCGCCGGCCTCCTCGGCATGCTCGCCCTCGGAGTCGTACTCCTGGCCGGCGCATGGCTCATGCAGGTCCGCGTCGTCGACCGGGGCTGGATCCCGGGCGGCACCACCACAGCCGGCACCACCGCGGCCGATCGGCAGACCACCACGGCCGGCACCGGGGAGGGCACCGCCGCCACCGGGTACGCCAAGATAGCCCCGCCCGCGGGCGCACCCACTCCCCCGCCGCCCCCACAGCAGACAGGGCGGGCACGCTGACGCCGACCCGCCGTTCACGAACCGGCCGTCGGGCAGGTGCCGGGGGAACGCGAACACGCAGCCGGCCCTGCAGGGCGTCGCCGCCCTGCAGGGCCGTGGTCACCCCGGCGGGTCGGACCCCGCCGGGCCTGGGCCCGGCGGTCGGCCGAGCGGGCCGCTCACCTCACGGCAGCACCTCCTGCGTGACCACGATGTGCCCCTGGTCGGGGTTGATGATCCCGCCGAGCCGCTGGAAGGCGCCGTCGGTCAGGTCGAGGCACTTGGGCTCCTGCGGGGTCTGCTGGAAGGTGCCGCGATCGTTGATGCGGACGACCAGGGACGCGCCGTTCGCGACGTTCGTGACCCGCACCCGGGTGCCGAACGGCAGCTGCGGGTTGCGGGTCAGCGAAGTCGCCGCGGTGTCCGCGTTGTTGTCGAAGATCTCACCGCTGGCGGTGTAGGCGCCCGCCGGTATGGGGCCGTAGTGCGTGGCCCAGCAGGTGTCGGCCTGCGCAGTGGCGGGGGCGGCGGTGCTGCTGGGTGCCGCGACGAGCACGGTGGGCAGCGCGGCGATGCTGACGGCGAGGCGAGCGAGGGTGAGCGCGCGCATCATCAGGGCCTTTCCGAGGTTCGGGTGGGGGGTGTGTGACAGGGTGCGGCTCAGCCGGCGGACCGGTAGGCGGCACCCACCTGCGTGGCGGTCGTGCCGTCGTACAGGCCGGTGCCGTCGCCGCGGCTGGTGGAGAGCGTGAACCAGGCGTAGCGCTCGACGAACGGCAGGTTCTGGAGCATGGCCGTCGACTGCTGCACGAACGCCGCCTGCTGGGCCTGCGTCGGGTACCTCGCCGTACCGGACGACCAGTCGATCAGCGCGTACTCGGTGAGCCACAGCGGCTTCTTGTGCCGGTCGTAGGTGGCCTGGAGGTAACCACGCAACTGGGCGGTGGCGTTGGTGGCGTCGAAGTCGGCGCCGTACCAGTGCACGGGGATGAAGTCGACACGCAGACCCCGGGCGGCGGCACCTTGGAGGAAGGAGTCCAGCCAGCCGCCGGCGACGTTCGCTCCGGTGGCCACCCCGGGTGCGCCCAGGCGCAGGCCGGTCGACTGAAGCCGCGGCCACAGGTCGAGTGCCTGCGTCACGCTCATGGTCGCCTGCCCCGGGTGGTCGGGCTCGTTGAAGCCGAGCAGTGTGGTGCCCTGCTGCTTGGCCTGGTTCAGTTCGGCGTCGGTCACGGAGTTGGGGCCCCAGATCATGGGGACGAACTCGACGCCGGCCGGTACGGTGATGGCGCCCCGGCTCGAGGACCAGGTGTAGAACCACCCGGCCCGGGAGTCGGCGAGGCACTGGGTGACTCCGTTGAAGTCCCAGGCGCTGACGCCTTTCTTCTTCGTCTCGGCGGCGCCGGTCGTCGCGGCCGTGCCGGTCGTCGCGGCCGTGCCGGTCGCCGGTGCGGCTGTGGCGGTGCGGCCGATGGCCGAGAGGGCGATCGGCGCCGTCATCAGTGCGGTCAGTACGTTCCTTCTGCGCATGCTGTCCGTTGTCCGTCCCTTCAGGCGCCGCGGTGGAAGGTGACGGTGAAGCCGGTGCACCGGCTGCACTGCTGCATCACCTGATTGCCGGGTTCCTGGTCCTGCTTCGACCAGCCGTACGCCTTGGGGCAGTTGGTGGCGATCATGTCGCTGTACGCGGTCTTGGCGTCACGGTTCGGGTTGGTGCAGAGCATCGGGGTGCCGTCGGCCCAGCGCGTCAGGTTCGCGGCCGGGCACTTGGGCAGCAGGTTGTCGGCGCAGCCCATGGTGGCGCAGCCGCCGCCGGTGCCGGTCACACCTGTGGGAGTGATGGTGATCGGGACCGAGAAGGCGTTGACGTAACTGACGTTGTACCAGGGGGCGAGACCGTCCGCGCTGTCGAAGTTGAACTCCGCCAGACTGACCGGCTGTTCGCTCGTGTTCGGCGCGCAGTGATCGTCGTACACGCCGCAGTCGCCGAGTTGGCAGTGGAAGGTGCTGCCGGGGACACCGGTGCACCCCATGCGCGCGAAGAACTTGCCGCGCCAGTGGCCGGGTTCGGACGTCTCCGGGATGGTGATCGTCGCCGACTGACCCGCCTCAAGGATCGGCAGGGAACCGAAGTTCTTCGACCCGTCGGCGTTGACCTGACTGCCGACCCAGATCTTCCGGCCGGTGTTGTTGACGAACGTGACCGTGTGATTGACGGCTGAGGCGGCCGCCGGGACGGTGTCGTCGAGCGTGCCGCCGCTGGTAGCGGTGGCCGCGTTCGGTGTGACGATGAACAAGAGGGTGGCGGCCATGGCCGTCAGGAGTAGCAGAACTCTGCGCACAACTCCTCCGTCGTACGAACGGTGGGGGTGAGGGGTTGAGGTGAAGAGGAGAGAAGGGAAGGGTGAGGAAGGGGCTATGACAGCCCCATATGACAGCGACCCTCCCCCGGCCCTGTCAATGGCCTGTACCAATACCCCTTCGCGATGCCGCGCTTTTCGGTCAGCGCGGATCGGCAGGCGGAAGCTCCTTGTTGGGGTGAGCACCCCCCGCGTCAAGCCGCCCCCCGGCAAGGCAGCCGGCTATGACCGGACAGCCGGCCGCCGCCGGTTACCGGGCCTGCAGAACGACGCCGTCGTCGGCGCCGCGGGCGAGGGCCGGATCAGCGCCGCGTCCCGCGCCGACCACGTCGAGGCCGCAGCCGTCGTCCTCACCGCCGATGGGCACGCCGGCGCCGTGTACGAGCTCGGCGGTGACGAGTCCTTCACCCTCACCGAGCTCGCCGCAGCGATCTCCGCTGCGGCCGGAAAGCCGGTTGCCTGCTCTGACTTCCCAGTGGCCGACTCCGCCCAGCTACTGGCCGCCGCGGGCCTCCCCGGCGAACTGGCGGAGGTCCGCGCTGACGCCGACCGCGGCATGAGCCGCGGCGAAATGTACACCGACTCGGGCGACTTGCGCCGCCTGATCGGCCGCCCGCCCGTGACCCTGGCCGAGGCACTCGCGGTCGCCCTGCGTTTCTCGGGCTGAGCGGCGGGGCAGCGGCGGGTGACGATGTGACCGGCGTCCTCGACGGCGGCGTTCCATGCGTCGCGGCCGGACCACTCGGGAATGTCCGGCTGCGTCTCGGCGACCGTGTCGTCGTCGGTGGACCGGAACGGCGGGCCGGGCCCGGTCCGTGCGGCTCTGGTGCGTGCGCGTGACGCGCTGACCGGCCCGGTGTCTCCACCTCACGCCCCGCCCTGACCCGCCTGCCTCCGGCCTGGCGTCGCCTCGACGCCTACATCGCCGGCCGTACGAGCGTGGCAGGGATCATGGCCACGCCACTGGTACGTAGCGCCGCCCCCCCTGGCCACCCGGCTCCCCCGGCCCCGCTCGAGCACTCACTGTGACGTCCGGTGAACCGAGGTCCACCAACCCCGGAGAAGTCAGACGGGGAAGGGCAGTCACGGAAGCTGAGCGTGATCACCCGGAGGTCAGCGCAGGCCGGTCGAGGTGGTGGGCTGGGCGGGGATGCGGGGGACCGAGCCGTAGCGGCGGGTGCGGCGGGCGTACTGTTCCATGGCGTGCCACAGGTCGCGGCGGTCCACGTCGGGCCAGGGGGTGTCGAGGAACAGCAACTCGGCGTAGGTGGCTTGCCAGGGAAGGAAGTTCGAGGTGCGCTGGTCGCCTCCGGTGCGCAGCAGCAGGTCGACGTCGGGCAGTTCCGGGACGTGCAGGTAGCGAGCGAAGGCGTGCTCGGAGACCGAGCCCGGGTCGATCCGCCCGGCGACCGCATCCCGGGCGAGTTTCGCTGCGGCTGTCGCGATCTCGGCGCGACCGCCGTAGTTGACGCACAGGGTCAGGGTCAGCCCGGTGTGATCGCGGGTGGCGCGCTCGGCGTCGGCGAGCGCCTCGATGGCATCGGCCGGCAGACGCCCGCGCACTCCTGCCCAGCGCACGCGGACGTCCAGTGGCTCGGTCTCGTTCGCCAGACGGCGCAGGCCCTCGGGGATCTCGTCCATCAAGGCGTGCAGTTCGTCGGCCGGGCGTTTCCAGTTCTCGGTGGAGAAGGCGTACACCGTCAGGTGAGTCAGGCCGATCTCCAGGGCACCGTGGACCACGTCGACCAGTGCCGCGCCACCCGCCCGATGGCCGTCGCTGCGCGGCAGGCGCCGGCTGGTGGCCCAGCGGCCGTTGCCGTCCATGATGATCGCAACGTGACGCGGCATGGCCTCGGGGGGCAGCTTGGGCGGGCGGGCGCCGGACGTATGGGGTGTCGGAGGGACGATCGGGCTCCGCTGGGCGGCGAGCCGGCGGACTTCCCCGGCCAGGCCGAGCTGTTCAGGCGCGCCGACCGGTACGGGGTCCGGCAGCGGCCCCGGCTGGATGGGGAAGGGGAACAGGCCCCAGGCCAGCGCCGCCTTCGCGCGGGCGGGCAGCAGCAGGCGCAGCCGGGCGCCGCGTGGCAGCGCCGGGCGGCGGTGCAGCAGTGCGGCAGGGGCATCGGCCGCCGCCTTCAGACGCAGCCGGTACAGGTCGGTGTAGGTGTCGAACGCGATGCTGACCGCCGGGTGCAGCACGCGTGGCAGCGGGGTCCGGTCCAGCCATGTACGGGCCCGGCCGGCCAAGCGGCGCACCATGTCCTCGAACGCAGGGGTGGCACGCCGGGAAAGGAGGTCCACGCGGCGCACTCCGGCCTCGTCCAAAGCTTCCTGTGGCAGCGGTACGTGGTCGCGGCCCAGGTCCTCGGAGAGATCGACGAGGCTGTCGGTGAGATAGACGGCGTCGGCGGCGGTCTGCCACGCCACCACCGCTTCCGGCACGCCCGCGGCGATCGCCTCGGGCTCGCCGGACAGGCCCGCGGCCCGCAGCAGCAGCGAGGCCGCTCGCAGCGCGAACGGGACGACGACCAGTCTGCTGTTGCGTCGCCACTCCTTCCAGGTCGCGAACTGCTTGCCCTGGACGTCCTGGCGCAGTTCCTCGAACTGCGTGTGCAGGAAACCCGGCGGCAGGTTCCAGGTCAGCATGGTGTGGATCAGCGCCTGCCGCACCGGGTCGGTGCCGCGGCCGTCGCGCAGGTCCGCCTCGAACGCCGAGATCCATGCCTCCAGCCGCTCGGCCCGCCCTGGGCCCGGACCGCCGGTGGATCCGGCCTCCCCGCCGGGAGCGTCGGCCGCGTCGACGAGGTGGTCCACGCAGTATCCGGCTCCGAGCAGCGCCCATGTGGCGATCCGCAGTGGTGGCGGCATCAGCAGAGAGACGGCGTATTCGATCTCGCCCGCGGTGCGTGTTGCGCGGCGGCACGCCTCATAGCCGCGGCGCAGGTCCGCATCGCGGATGCCGCAGCGCTGGTAGAACCGGGTGGTGGGCACAGCCGGATGCCTCACGTCACGCCTCCTCTTCCGGGGTGTCTTCCGGTGCCGTGGCTGCTTGCTGAGGGATCCAGGCCAGGGCCAGGGCGCTGCCGACGGCGGTGAGCAGGAAGCCCAGCAACAGCCCGCCGAGGTTGGCGGCGACCAGACTGACCAGGGACAGCACTGCGGCCAGGACACCGGAGAAACAACGCAGTGCCGGGTTGCGCCACGTCGTCACACCGGCAACGACGAACAGGGCACCCAGGGCCCACGAGGCGGCGCCCGCCGTGCCGGTGAACCGCAGGAAGCCCAGCCCCGCCCACGACACGCAGATCAGCTCCAGGCCGCCGAGCCACAACAGCAACCCCGCCGCGAACGGCCGTCCCCGGCGCCACCCCTGCCATCGGGACCACCGGCCGGACGGCACGGTCGCACTCACCGGGCCGCCTTCCGCTCGCAGCCGCCCGCGCCCTGACGCAGATCGACGGTGACGCCCTGGGCCGTGATCGTCCCGGCGGTGAAGGCATGCGGCTGGGTGGCCACCGTGCGGCCGCTGACCTCTTGAGCACCGACGGTGAACAGGCCCGTGGGCTCCTGGAGGGACACCCTCGGCGTGGTGAACTTCGCTGCGGAAAGCTTCACCGACCGGGCCGTGGTCTTGCCCGCCTCCACCGTCAGACCGGTGGCGGAGGCGCGCTCGATGCGTACGACCGCCGTCACCGCGCCGACGACCGGCAGGCGGGCCGTCGAGGTCACGCAGGCGTCCTCCACTGTGGCCCGCTCCGCTCGCGTGGCCAGCGCGGGCAGCAGTCCGCCACGGCCCGCGGCCGCCGGGGAGGCCGACACCCCCGAGGCGGACACTCGCGCGGCATGGACCGTGACCGGAACCTCCCCGGCGAAGGCCATCGCGACGGCTCCCGTCGCGCTCCCGGCCAGCAGAGCGCCGGCACCCACGAGCAGGGGAGCCAGCGCCAGAGCGAATCGTCGACAACTCGTGTGCCCGCTGTCTGTCACGGGGAGGCTGTTGTTGATCACGGCTGGCTCAACGACCGCCGCGGGCTGAAGTACCGCCCAACGCACGATCGGCTGATACGACTTGCGCGCCGGTTGCCGAGCGGTGTCGAGGCTCAGCCGACGGTCGACCTGGTCGGCTTCGACGAGGTCCTCGCCCGTCGAGGAGGGTCGTACTGCCCACACCGGGGGGCTGCGGACAACGGGCGGCGTACACCTGATGAGCCGCCGCACACGCACCCCAGCGCGCACGCCGCGCCGGCGGGTCAGCTCTCCGGCGCAACGGCCGTGAGCTGCTGACCGGCGGTGAACCTCCTTCGCCAGGCGAGCGCGACGTAGACCAGACCGATCAGCACCGGCACCTCGATGAGCGGTCCGACGACACCGGACAGCGCCTGGCCGGAGGTGACGCCGAAGGTGGCGATGGCGACGGCGATGGCCAGCTCGAAGTTGTTGCCCGCCGCGGTGAACGCCAGGGTGGCGGTGCGGTCGTAGGCCAGGCCCAGACCCTTGCCGAGCAGGAAGGTGCCGAAGAACATGACCGCGAAGTAGACCAGCAGTGGCAGCGCGATCCGGGCGACGTCCAGCGGCTGGGAGGTGATGGTCCTGCCCTGCAGGGCGAAGAGCACGACGATCGTGAACAGCAGCCCGTACAGCGCCCACGGGCCGATCTTCGGCAGGAACTTCGCCTCGTAGGCGGTACGGCCGAGCTTCCGCTCGCCGATGCGTCGGGTGAGGAAGCCGGCCAGCAGCGGGATGCCGAGGAAGACGATGACGTTCAGGGCGATGTGCCAGACGGACACGTCCAGGCCCTGGCCGTCACCGAGGTTCATCCAGCGCGGCAGCAGGTCGAGGTAGACCCAGCCCAGCAGGCCGAACGCGAGGACCTGGAACACCGAGTTCAGCGCGACCAGGACGGCGGCGGCCTC
The DNA here is from genome assembly GCF_040303825.1 of Streptomyces sp. NPDC094143. NCBI lineage: Bacteria > Bacillati > Actinomycetota > Actinomycetes > Kitasatosporales > Streptomycetaceae > Streptomyces > Streptomyces sp. NPDC094143. The sequence goes on along the minus strand of NZ_JBEOTZ010000005.1, from coordinate 273,275 downwards.
GCGGTCGCCGCAGGCGAGGTCGTTCCAGATGATGACCATCGCGATGCAGCGGGCCAGGCCGACGATGATCAGGCCGGTGCGGTACTCGGGCAGGTCCGGCAGGAAGATCCACGCCAGCGCGAACATCACCGCGGGCCCGACGATCCAGTTGATGACCAGTGAGGAGACCAGCAGCTTCCTGTCGCCGGTCACGCGATCGAGCCTGTCGTAGCGGACCTTGGCCAGGACCGGGTACATCATGACCAGCAGGCCGAGCGCGATCGGCAGGGAGATCCCGCCGACCTCGATCTTCGCGAGCGCGTCGTTCATCCCCGGGATGATCCGGCCCAGGCCGAGACCGACGGCCATGGCCAGCAGGATCCACACCGCGAGGTAGCGGTCGAGAGTGGAGAGCCTGCTGACGATCGAGTCGTCCCCGGCTCCGGCCGGAGCGGAGGCGGTGGTGGGCTCGGTGGAGGTCACGGGCAGGCCCTCTTGTTGTCGGCGGCGGTACGGGCTTGTTCGGCGAGGCCGGTCAACTGCACGGCCAGGTGGGCGATGACGTCCGCACGGAGCTTGTAGTAGGTGAAGCGTCCGCACGGCTCGGTCTCGACGACACCGGCCTCGCGCAGCACTTTCAGGTGGTTGGAAAGGTTGGTCTGCTTCGCACCGGTCTCCTCCACCAGGTGGGTGGTACACAGCGTCTCGCGGGCGAGCAGGGTCACGATCCGGAGCCTGAGCGGGTCGGCCAGCACCCGGATCAGGTCAGTGTCGACTGACGTCATCATGGGCTGATACTGTCACATCATCCGAAGCTGATGTCAGCCAGCACTGAATCGTGGTCCGCCGAGAGCGGTCTGCCCATGTCCGCCGCATCACCGACCTGCGCGCCGGCCTGCCAGGCACCTGAAGAACCCCTGCATCACCCCACGACTCACCTTGTGAAGGAAGAACGCATGTCCTCCACCCCGCTCGCCTCCGTGCTGTTCGTCTGCGTCCACAACGCCGGCCGCTCGCAGATGGCCGCCGGCTTCCTCAACCACCTCGCGGGCGACCGCGTCGAGGTCCGCTCCGCCGGATCCGTCCCCGGCGACCAGGTGAACCCCGCGGCCGTCGAGGCGATGGCCGAGGTCGGCATCGACATCTCCGCCGCCCAGCCGAAGATCCTCACCACCGAGGCCGTCCGGGCGTCCGACTACGTCATCACCATGGGCTGCGGCGACGCCTGCCCGGTCTTCCCCGGCAAGAAGTACCTCGACTGGGCCCTGGAGGACCCGGCCGGCAAGGGTGTCGACACCGTCCGCCCCATCCGCGACGAGATCAGGACCCGCATCGAAGCCCTCATCGCCGAGATCGACGCCAAGCACGAGGCGTGACCCTCAGGACACAGCCGGCCGGGCGCGCGAGTCAGAGCACGGGGGCGGAAACCGGACGACGATCTGACGTCCTGTGCCCACGCAAGTGCCCGGAGTTAGAGTTCCCCCATGAACAGGCAGGCCCCGACGCTGGAGGATGTCGCCCGGGAGGCGGGGGTCTCCCGGGCCACCGTGTCGCGGGTCGTGAACGGCGTACGCAACGTCGATCCCAGCATCCAGAACCTGGTCCGCAGCGCGATCGAACGGACGGGCTACACGCCGAACCGCGCGGCAAGGGCGCTGGTCACCCGGCGCACCGGAACCGTGGCCCTCATCATCTCGGGCGCGGGCGACGCCTTCGCCGGCCGCGTGTTCGCCGACCCGTTCTTCGGCCGCGTCGTCAACGGCGTCGTGGGGTATCTGCGGGCACGCGCGATGCAGCCGGTGCTGCTGTTCACCGAGTCGGAGGCGGCCAGGACTCAGGTGGTCGACTACCTGAGGCAGGGCAGTGCGGACGGAGCCCTGGTGGTCTCCGTGCAACCGGACGACCCTCTGCCGGGCATGCTCCTGTCCGCCCAGGTCCCCACGGTGCTGTTCGCGCGTCCCGCTCGGGCCGCACCGGTCAGTTGCGTCGACCTGGACCACTACGCGGGGGGACGCCTGGCCGCGCAGCGTCTGCTGGCGCGCGGCTGCCGTCGTGTGGCGGCGCTCAGCGCTCCTCAGGAGCTCAGGGCCGGCCGGGACCGCCTCGCCGGATTCCGCGACGCCCTGGACCGCGCCGGGCACGGGAGCATCCCGACGGCCGAGGGCACCTTCACGCTGGACAGCGGGGCGGCGGCGATGGCCGCGCTGCTGCGCGACCACCCCGCGGTGGACGGCGTGTTCGCGGCCAACGATCTGATGGCCCAGGGCGCCTGCCAGGTCCTGCGGGAGCTGGGCAGGCGTATACCGCAGGACGTCGCCGTCGTCGGATTCGACGACTCGACCGTCGCCGTGAGCTGCCGGCCGCCGCTGACCACCGTGCGCCAGCCGGTGGAGGACATGGCGGCGGCGATGGCCAGGATGCTGGACGAGCAGGTCCAGGGCATCCGTACCGAACCTCGCATCCGGGTCTTCGCGCCGGAACTGGTCGTACGCGAGTCCGCCTGACCCGGCGCGCCTTCCGTGACGGCCCCGCACGGCGGGAGGCGTGCGGGCGGCGGGAAGGGCCCGGCTGCACCCTGTTTCGCGGGTGGCCGGGCCCGTGTGGCTCCGGCCGGGTCAAGGCAGCCGGTGGTCCGCGTTCAGCACCGCGCCGCGCTCCGGGTGGTTCTGGTCGTAGCCGCGCGTGTCGCACTGGAGGCCGCCCACGATGCAGTGGTCGACCAGTGCCTTGAGGGTCCGCTCCTCCCAGGCGTTGAAGAAGTCGTAGTGGAAGGAATATCCGCGGCCGCTGGCCAGGCGGACCTGGCTCATGTCACCGTTGACCGGGAAGGCCATCTTGAACTCGATCATCGGCAGGGCGACGGGGTGGGAGGCCGGGCACATGTTGTCGTTCGTGCCGGGCTTGACGACCGGGTAGGCCATGTGGCTCTTGTGGTCGGGAGTGTCGAGGTACTTGCCGTCCCAGCAGCTGGGCGCCTGGAAACGGATGTTGAGCTGCACGTCGGGGCGGCTGGGACAGCTGGCCGGAATGTCGACGTTGAAGAAGCTGTCACCGCATTCCCAGCCCTCGACGAAGCCCTTGTGACCGCGGAACTCCTGGGCGCTCTGCAAGGGGTCTCCGACGACGAACCGCAGCCCCTTGGGGAACGGGCGCACGCTCGTGTAGTCGGTGACGCCGGCCTTGTAGTAGATGACCTGCGGACCGACCGGCAGGATCTTCTTGTCGCCCCTGTACAGGGAGGGCATCCAGTACGCGGAGGCGTCGGCCGGTGCCAGGCAGGTGGTGGCGCCTCCGTAGAGGCTCGCGGTCGTGCTGCCGGCGTGCGTCGACGTGTTGCCCATGAAGGTGTGGTCGTGGGACCTGCCGGGCTGCCCCGGGTACACGATCGGGTCGTCCGGCGCGGTGTGCGTGACGGCGCAGTTGGCCTGGAACTCCTTGTGGTAGCGCGGCGGCGGGGTGGCGTCGGACGGGGCCACCCCGGTGACGGGGGGTACGGCCGGGATGTAGCCGTCGCCGTCGGGGTCGTCGGCGGAGGCCCGGGTCGACACCGCCATGGTGTGCCCTGCGTGACCAGCGGCCGGGGTGACCGTGGTGTCGCCGGGGCCGGCGGCCGTGGCGACCGTGCCGACGCCGAGCGCGCCGGCGAGGAGCGCGCTGCCGAGTAACAGCGCGGGGAGTTTCGAACGTGGTCTCATGGGGCCTCCTTGCCCACTGGAGTGACACGTGCAGGTGGTGCGACGGGCGACGCCGGACGCCCTTCACCGTCGTCAGCTGTAGATGCCGAACTCGTGCAGCGAGTAGCCCCAGCCGGTGCCACGCGCCGTCAGGTGCAGTCGTACGTGCCGGGCGGTCGCCGCGACGTCGATGGTGTCGACGTCGCCGTTGCCGGTGGTCGTGGTGTGGAGCGTGCGCCAGGCGGTGCCGTTGTCCGACACCTGGACCTCGTAGGCCCTGGCGTAGGCGGGGTCCCACACGAGCTGGAGCTTGCGGAGGGGGGTGGCGGTGCCGAGGTCGACCTGGATCCACTGCGGGTCGCTCCAGTCGCTGGCCCACCGCGTGTCGGTCCTGCCGTCCGTCGCCTTGGCGGGCTCGCACGGGCAGTCGCCGTACGAGGGCTGGAAGGAGGAGGCGGTGGTGGGCTTGTTCAGCGCGACGTTCGTGCCGGTGACCGGCGGGGCGACGACCCTGACCGACTTCGTCTCGATGCCGGCGTTGCCGCGGCCGTCCTCGGCCTGGAGGTACACCTTCCACACACCGAGCTTCTCGGGGGCGGTCACGGCGAAGGTCCCGTCGCCGGTGGCGCGCCACCTGGCCTCCACCAGGCGCTTGTCACCGCTCGCGTAGTTGCCGCTGAGGAAGACCTTGTACGTGACCGGGTCGCCGTCGGGGTCGCGGACGCCCGCGCGGACGGTGAACTCGCCTCCCGCCGGGGCGGACGAGGCGGGACTGACGGTCATGTCGCTGATGACCGGCGGGGTGTTGTCGCCGCCGGAGTTTGCGGTGTAGGCCTTCTTGACCGCGTAGTAGGAGAGTCGCTTCAGTCCGTCGGGCACGAGGTTGAACCAGATGCCGCCGAAGTCGTGCTCGACGCCGTAGTGGAAGAGCGTGGCGCCCAGGGCGACGCCCCGGTGGCCGGTGACGCAGTCCCAGGCCTTGGTGTAGCCCTCGGCCTTCTGCACGTCGGTCGGCTCGTCGGGGACGCCGTTGGCGTCGTCGGGCACCTCCCACTCCCCGGCCGGTCCGCCCTCCGTGATGAGGTACGGCTTGGTGTAGCCGCCCTGCTCCCAGTCCTCCCGGACGCCGCAGATGTCGCCGTAGGAGTTCATCGAGTACAGGTCGAGATCGGGTGCGTTGCGCTTGTAGTAGGGCCATGCCCCGGTCCAGGCGTCGGTCGAGGTGACCGGGTGGTCGGGGTCGATGCTGTGGATCTTCTTGGCGACATCGTTGACGAAGGCGGTGTAGGCGTTGCGCTGCGCTTCCAGTGCGGCGCCGCTGTAGCAGTTCTGCAGGCCGAGGACCGACTCGTTGCCGACGTTCCACATGAGCGTCGCCGGGTGGCTCCGGTACGTCTCCACCCACTTGGCGAACTCGGTGAGCATGGTGTTCTTGTACGTCGTGTCGGTGACGTAGTCGACGCAGCCGCCGGAGCCGGGGCCGCCGCCGGGCTGCAGCCAGAAGCCGTTGACGACGCGGATGCCGTGCGCGGCGGCGGAGTCGAGCAGCGGCTTGGTACCGCCGTCGGTGCCCCAGGTACGGATCGTGTTGACGCCCATGGACTTCACGTCCGGCATGTACTTCGGGGCATCGGCGATCGCGGGACCCCAGGTGAGGCCCTTGACGGTGTACGGCTGGCCGCCGACGGTCAGCTGCCAGTTCCCTTGCGAGCCGGCCACCTTGACCGCCCCTCCCCCGCCGGGCGGGGTGCCGTCCGTGGTCCCGTACACCTGGAACTCCCACAGGGAGTAGCCGTAGCCGCCGGAACGCTCGGTGCCCAGCATGCGCACGTAGCGGCCGGAGCCGGAGACGGCGACCTCGTCCGTGCCGCCGTCGCCGCCGGTCACGGTCTTCAGGGTCCGCCAGTCCGTGCCGTTGTCGGACGCCTGGATCTGGTAACTCCTGCCGTACGCGCCCTCCCAGGTCAGGACGGTGCGGCTCAGGTCGGCCCGTTGTCCGAGGTCGACCTGGAACCACTGCGGGTCGCTCCACCGGCTGGCCCAGCGGGTGCCGGTGAGGTCGCCGTCGACGGCTGCCGAGGGCGCGTAGGCGTCGCCCTCCTGGGAGGAGGCCGTGGCGGGCCTGCCCTGGGAGAGCAGGGTCTCCGCCGCATGGGCGGGCGGGGCGGTGAGGGCGAGGGGGGACGCCACGAGTGCGGCGAGGGCGAGCAGGGGGATAGCGCGTCGCGCTGCTGGTCTGCGGTACGAAGGCAGGGGGGACACTTCTGCTCCTGGCGGTGTGGGGAGTGCCAACGGCGACGCGGGGTCGGGAGCACCGCGTGAGGGGCCCCTCCGGGCCGGGTCGCGGGGATGTCATCCGGCCCGGAGGGGAGTTGTGGCCGGCGGGCGGCCTGATCAGGGGTAGGACACGACGGTGGACGGAACGGTCGAGGTGCCGGCCGGGACCGTGGAGGCGCCGGTGTCGTTGATGACGTGGTTGTAGTGGCCCATGCCGCCGAGGGAGACCACCAGGAGGCTGTGGAACCTCACTCCCGGTTTCACGGGGGTCTTGAAGCCGTGGTCCTGGCGGATGTTCGGGTCGACGTTGTAGTTGCAGTAACTGCCCAGGCCCCATGCCTCGTGGGTGTCGACCGAGTCGTCGACCCGGTACGCGGCGTACCCCTTCGTCGTGCCGTTCTGGATGGCGGCCTGGTTCGGGGCGTCGTACGCCTTCTCGTTCTGGTAGAAGATCGTCCGTCCTCGCTCGCCGTACCACTCGACGTCGTACTTGTTGAAGTGCTCCACGAACAGGCCGGTGGCCAGGACGTCGTCGCCGTTGACGCGGACGCCGTAGTCGGCCCGGTTGGTCTCCCAGCCGACGCCCTCGCCGTGGTCGGCCCGCCACACCCAGGTGTGGTCGATGATCGCGTCGTGGCTGTTGACCACCATGCTGGTGGTGGCCTTGCCCGCGCCCGCGCCGCCGATGCGGATGTACACGTCCTGCACGGTGGTGGGGTCGGCCGCGTGGTCGGCGGAGGCGCCCTGCGGGCCGATCTCCAGCAGGGTCGGCGAGTTGACCGGTCCGGCGTCGATGAGGAAGCCGGCGAGCCGCACGCCGTCGACGTCGGCGACCTTCATGGCGGTCACGCCGTTGTCCGGGATGATCGTGGCGAGGCCGAGTCCCAGCACGATGGTGCCGGCCCGGTTGACGTTGATCGTCCGGTCGACGTGGTAGACGCCCGGGGTGAACAGCAGGTGCAGGCCCTGGTCCAGCGCGGCGTTGATGGTGGCGGCCGTGGCGCCGGGCTTGACGACGTAGAACCTGCTCAGCGGGATCGACGCGCCCTGCGGGGTGCCACCGGCCCAGGTGGTGCCGCGTGCGTTGGTCCGCTTGGCCGGGGCGAAGACCTTGTACTCACTGCCGTCCAGGTAGAGGAAGGGCTTCTCGCGGGAGATCGGTGTCGTGTCGAGCGTGGTGTAGCGGGGCTCGGGGAAGCTGGTGGCGGGAGCGCCCTCGACTCCGGAGAAGACCTGGTTCCAGACGCTGTTGGACCAGCCGCCGATGGAGCTGTCGCGGGTGTACCACTGCTGCTGCGAGTAGTTGCCGATCTGCCCGTCGATCCTGCTGTCGGCGATGTAACCGCCGCTGGCCCAGCCGTAGCCGTTGGGGGCGAGGTTGAGGCCGCCCTTGACGTGCATCCGGCGGAACGAGGCGGCCTGCGAAACCGCCCACCGGTTGGTGCCGTTGACCGGCTTCACGGCGAGGTTCTCCGCGCCGCGCCAGAAGTTCTGGGTGGCGTTGCCGTTGAACCAGCCGGCGTCGACGGTGATGTCACCGTTGATCGTCGTGTCGTCGGGGCTCAGGCCGAGGCCGGCGATCTGGGTGTAGAAGCCGATCTGGGCGTTGAGGCCGTTGTAGGTGCCCGGCTTGAAGAGGAAGGCGTGCCGGCCGGAGCCGAACTGCGCCGACTCCTGCTCCTCGAAGACCTGGTCCAGCTTGGCCTGGATGCCGGGCGTGGACGGGTCGAAGACGTGCACGTTCGGGCCGAGGTCGCCGCCGCCCGGTATCTGCGGGCCGGGGTCGTCGCCGGGAGTGCCGTACACCTTGAACTCCCAGAGGGAGTAGCCGTATTGGGTGGCGCGGACGGTACCGAGCATGCGGACGTAGCGGGCGGTGCCGGTGACGTTCACGGTTTCCGTACCGCCGGTGCCGGCGGTCGTGGAGTAGGCCGTCGACCAGTCCGTGCCGTTCTGGGACGTCTCGATCCGGTAGGACTTGGCGTAGGCGGTCTCCCAGCGCAGCTCGACCTGGCTGAGCGAGGCGGGGGCGCCGAGGTCGACGCGGATCCACTGGGGGTCGGACGCCGCGCTCGACCAGCGGGTGCCGTTGTCGCCGTCGACGGCCGCGGTCGCCGGGGTGCCGTGGTGCTCCTGGCTGGAGGCGGTGACCGGTTTGCCCTGGGACAGCAGTACGGGGGCGGCCTGGGCCTGCTCGGCGGGGACGACGGCGAGGAGGGCGGCGGCGAGGGCGGTGACCAGAGCGCCGATGATGCCGCGACGACCGGGTCTGTGGGGCACCGGCGCAGCCGGGGGTATGCCGACAGCGGGCATGGGGAGGCTCCTTGGGAACAGGGGGATTGGGAGAGCGCTCTCCCGACGATGCCCGTCAGGTGACGGGTGGTCAAGGTTCCGGTCCGTCTTTTCTTTTGGCTTGCATTAAGGTCGATCACGAGGGGCGGTGCGGCGTGGGGTTGTGTTGCGGGAAGCAGGGTGCCACTGGAGCGTGCCTTCGGGCCGAGGGTGGTCTCCGGGCGGTCTGCCGCGTACGCGGACAGGAGAGGCGACGGGCCCGCCGGTCTGCCGGCGCACCCTTGGCCCTGGTCCGACTGCTTGCTGTGCGACTCTCCGGGTACAGCGATTAGATGAGCGGGATCTCCGCTGTGCGGCAGTTACCGAAAGAGACACTCTTGTGACCCATCCCGCTGGCCCCGGCGATGATGACGCGGGACCTCGTGGCGGCCCCGAGGCCGTCGCACGGGAGATCGCTGAGGCCATCGAGAGCCTGACGAGTCTGTGGTCACTGGCCGCTCAGGACGCAACGGTGCGTTTGTCGTCGCACCAGTTGCGGGCGTTGCGGGCGCTGCAGACAGCGCCGGAGCTGAATCTCACCGCCCTGGCCGAGCGTCTGGACATAGGGCTGCCCACCGCCAGCCGTCTCTGCGACCGGCTGGAGGCCGCGGGACTGCTGGAACGAGCCCCGCACCCTCACAATCGGCGAGAGGTACGGCTGACGCTGACCGCGCAGGGTCGGCACGTCCTCGCCGATGTGGCGGCGCGGCGCGTACAGGTACTTGCGGCGGCTCTGGCCGCCATGGATCCCCGCGACCTCATGCTGCTCAGGCACGGCATGCGGGGTTTCCTCGCCGGTCAGGCCTCTGCGCCAGGAAACGGCTCCGGACCCGAACCGCCACCGGCATGAGCCGGAGCATCCTCTTCACTCCGCCGGCGCGACCCGCCCAGCACGCTCAGCGGTCAGCGGTCAGCACCGGGGCCGGCGACAACGCCTCGGAGGCACTGCTCACGGCCCCACCTGCCGAGAGCCGACCTCGCCTGCCCCGGATGTCCATGCCTCGACACGGGCATGTCCCGCCGCCCCGAGGTCGCGGCCCTTCCAGTCCAGACAGACGACCGCGGCGTCGGCCGCGAGGTCCTTGCTGCCGAAGTGCGTGATCAGCCCCGAGACCACGGAACGTGCGGCCTCGTGCGGAGGTGCCGGCCGGGTGGCGCTGAGGGTCTGCCGCAGCGCGCGTTCACCGAAGAGGCCCCCGTCCGCGGCGCGTGCGCCGTGCACGCCGGTGCTGACCACGATGAGACGGTCGCCCGGCTCGACCTCGAACGTCTGCTCCTCGTAAAGAGTCTCTTCGAACATGCCGAGCGGCATTTGAGCTTCCAGTTCGACCTGCTCGATGTCGGCGCCGCGCTGACGGTACAGCTGGGGGGATCCGGCGTCGACGGCATGGACGATGCCCGTGTCCAGGGCGAAGTGCAGGAGCAGGGTGGAGGCGTAGACCTTGCCGCCGTACTGGGCGTAGATGGCCTGGTCGGCCAGGCAGGCCTGATCGGCCAGGCCTATTCCGGCGCGGCGGGCGTTGCGCATCGCTCCGACGGCGAGGCTGGTCAGCAGCGACGCGTCGATGCCTTGTCCCATGCCGTCGGTGACGGTGATCGTCAGGTGATCGGCGCCGGTGGACCAGTCGAAGTTGTCCCCGCCGATGGCGTAGGCGGGTTCGAGGTGGGCTCCGACGACGTACTCCTCGCGGGCGCAACCACGGCCCGGGAGCAGTTGCCACTGCATCTCGGCGGCGAGGGTCAGTCGCCGGGTGCGGCGGGCCTGCAGGTAGAGGTCGGTGTCGCGGCCGGCGGTGGTGACCTCGTGGGCGAGCGCTGTCGCGAAGTCGCCGAGCCGGAGCACCATCGTCGGATCCACGGCGTCGGCAGGCATCCGGACGCTGAGCACGCCCAGCCGGTCACCCCGCACGGTGAGGGGCAGGTGCACCACCTCACCGGCCGGATCAGGGGTGACCTCGACCACCGGCATCTGACTGACGAAAGCCCGGCCCGCGGGGCCGTCCTGGGCGGGCACCGGCTCGCCGGTGTTGGGCAGGTGGGTGACCGGCTGCAGGACCGTCAGCCCGTAGTCGGCCAGCAGCAGCGTCACTCCCTGCGCCCCCGCACGCTCGGCCAGCAGGCGGCCGGCCGTGGCGACCAGGAGGTGGGGCGGAGCGGCGCGCAGCAGGCTTTCCGCGGACGCGACCGGTTCAGGGGTGCTCATGATGTTTGCCTCTCCGCTGGTGATTTCCACGCTATCGCGGTTCTCCGCGCAGGTGTCGGGTCGGCCGCACAGCAGCAGGCAGACGTCGTCGTCGCGCTCGGAGTCGTCGAGCAGCGATTTCGGCAGGTATTCGGCGGCTGCGTTCACATCCCGGTCCAGTTCGGCGGTGCTCAGCGCTGCCAGGGCCCGGCCGAGCCGGTGGATGCCGGGGTCGACGCCCTGGGAGCGGCGTTCGACCAGCCCGTCGGTGTACAGGGCGAGCGTCGATCCGGGTGGGAGCGTGAGGGTGTGGTCCTGGTACCGGTGGGGCATGGGAACGCCCAGCGTGATCCCGGGCTTGTCGTCCAGGATCCGGACGGTGCCCCCGGGCTCGCGCACGAGGGCGGGGGGGTGTCCGGCGGCGGCCCACAGGACGGTGGGATCGCCGGGGCGGAAGCAGGCGATCACGGCGGTCGCGTACAGCTCACGACGACGCCGACGAAACCGGCAGCCGGACCGCTTGATCGGCGCGGCGCGACGCCGACCAGCACAGATACCCATTCCTGCCACCAGCGCGCGAAGCGGACTCCGTACACGCCGCCGCCCTTCCCGCGCACGTCCGACCCGGCCACTTTGTTGCCTCGTGGCCATAGTTGTCAATGACAACTGTTGGACGGGTGTGTGACGTGTGATGCCCCGTAAGCGTCCCTCGGGGATCGTTTCTGGTCAGGCAGTCGCAGGCCGGCACCCCGGCGGGGCGATGTCGGGCAGCAGGCGGGAGAGGTCGAACACGGCCGGGGCCGCGTCGGCCGCCGTGAGGAGCAGCCACAGCGGCTGAGAACCCAGCCCGGTCACCGTCGTCCGGCAGTCCGGACTGCTCGCGGCCGGATCGAACAGCAGGTGCAGGCCGGCGATGTCCATGAAGGGCGTACCGGTCAGGTCCCACTGCAGATCGGTCACCTGCGAGGGCAACGCGGCAACCGCGGCGCGCAGCGGGGGCAGCGTGTCGAAGTCGATCTCCCCCCGCGCAGCGATGCGTGCGCGGGTGCCGTCGATGGTGGTGATGATGTTCATGCGGGCACGGGCCCCCTTCCGGGGTTGTGAGCCCAAAGACGAAACCCCTCCCGGGGTACGACGATGGCGAGGGCCGGGTGCCCGGGATGGGGGCGACGCCCGAACGTCCCCGAAGACCGGAAACCCTGGGGGCGCCGGCCGGTCTCGTTGTCTTCCCACGGTCGCACGGCGGCATCCATGGCCACGATCGACCCCGAGGGGATGTTCTGTGAAGTCTGTGACCATTCTGCTGCCCTTCCCTTCGGCGGGACCTCGGCCGCTGCGGACAGACCCACGGTGGAAGTACTGCGAAGACAAGGGATGGGAGCCCGGCTGTCGTCGGGCCTTGGCAGACGCTCGCACGCCAAGGGCGCTGTCCACCGGGCCCGTGAGGGCGTCGACGCCGTCGCCCCGAGCGTGCCCGCACACGTCCGTCCCCCTGGCGTCGACGACGAGAGCGGGCCCTGGCTGTGCGGCGAGGCGTTGGCCGAGATCGCTCTCACGGGCTGTACTGTGGACTGAGGGTGCTGGCGTCGGTTTTGTTCCGTGGACTAGGTTGTGGGGGTGACTACCGGGACGGCATCACGCCACACACGGATCGGTGACCCGGTGCTCTTCTGAGCGCCGTACGGGCCAGTGCGAGCCCGCTGTTCGGTCGAGGATCTTGCGCTGCCGCGCGGGCTCCTCCCCCGTCGTGTTGATCACAGGACACATCAACCACGACAGGAGAGTTCATGCCCACCAGGATGCTGCAGATTCCCACCGCGGACGGCCAGGCCGATGCTGTCGCCGCCTTCCCCGACGACGGCAGACGGCACCCGGGGGTGCTGCTGTATACAGACGGTTTCGGTATCCGGCCCGTGCTGCGGAAGATGGCCCGCGAACTGGCCGACCACGGGTACTACGTGCTCGTCCCCAACTTCCTCTACCGGCACGGCCCGGCACCTGTGGTCGAGCTACCCGAGCACATCGGAGAAGCGGCCCGGATCGCGATCATGGGTCGGCTGATGCCCCTGATTGAGGCGCACACCATCGAACAGACCCTGCGCGACGCCGATGCCTACCTCAGCTTCCTCACCACCCAGGCCGAGGTCGGCTCCGGACCCGTCGCGGTGACCGGCTACTGCATAGGCGGCCTCCTGGCGGTGCGCACCGCTGCGGCCTACCCCGGCGAGGTGGCTGCCCTCGCCGGATTCCATGCTCCCGTGGGCGCCGCCGGGCCCGACAGCCTGCGCCGCCTCACCGCCCAGGTCCACTTCGGCCACGCCGAAACGGACTTGACGCCCGAGGCCCTCGGCAAGCTCAACCAGTCCCTGGATGCCGCGGGTGCCGACTACACCTCTGAGATCTACCCCGACACCGTCCACGGCTTCACCATGGCCGACACCGACGCTTTCAGCCCCGCCGCACTACAGCTTCACTGGGAACGCCTGCTTTCCCTCCTCGACCGCGCTCTGGCCAACTGTTGAGGCGCGGCCCGCGGTCCGAACCTCAAGTGCACGGCTCCGCGGTCCTCCTGGGGCGTCCTGAACAGTGCTGGCAACAGCGGTCCGCACTCCACCGGTTGGCGCGGACCGCGCCCGGCCGGGTGCACGGCCGTCCCGACCCGAACCGGGTCACGCGGATACGGCCGAGGAGGACCTGGGACTGCGGGGGTCTCCATCCTGCCCGGCTGTGATCACCTGTGATCACCAGCGACATCGGTCTCTGGGCCCGCTCGACCGCCAGGTGCAGTGTGGTGGCCGGCTCGCCCCGCGAGCGCCCGAGCCCTCGTGCGGCCTTGACGCCCTGCCGGCGCCCTACGTCCCGTTCGGCCTCCTGATCGTCCGCCAGCGTGGTGCCTCGTCATCCGGGACGTCCGGAGAAGCGAAGTGAAAGGGCACGCCAAGGTGGGCGGCCAGCGCCCGGCCTGCCTTGACGGCGGCAGTGCCCGGCGGCGAGCCGCCAGGACGCTGGTAGATGGTCGCCGAGTGGCTCTCGCCGTCTGGCGAGGGACCTGGTATCGCGCGTGGACCACCCTCTGGGCCTCGTGTAGACCTACCCCCAGCGGTTGCAATGCCTCCCAGACGGACTTGACCGCCAACAGCCGGCGACCGCGCAGCACGTCCGCGTCTACCTCCCGGCGGGTCCGTTCATCCAAGTAGGCCCACCCAAGGGGCGACCGTCATCAGCTGTCCGCGCGTTGTAGTCAGCCAGCATGGCCAGCGCGCTGCCGACTTCGAGCTGGGACATGCTGCCCGACAGAGCCGTGAACTGGTACGGAGGCAGGTCGGCCACCGGCCAGACAGGCAAGTCAAGGGTGTCCGGGGTCTCCAGGACGGTATCCACGATGAGCAAGGGGCCATTCTCACTTCGGGCGGTCCAGCCCGCACGGCATTTTCTTCCGGGATTCATCACGTCAGGGCATCGCGTGATCACAGTCGCGGTCCAGTTCGAGTTGCCGAGTCATCCTTGAGGGCACGGGTCCGGTGATGAGCTCCGGAAGGCCTGAACGGTGGTCTTGCCGAGAAGGCGAGCAGCGTCAGTCTGTCAGCGCTGTCCGTACCAGGGGTTGGGTGGTAGACGACGAGTGTCTGTCCCGCCGCGCCGTCGACGCTCAGCCGCTCCCGGTTCAACCACAGTTCACCGACCTGAGGATGGTCGATGCGCTTGGGTGAGCCTTCGCACGCCACCACGTCGTGGCGGGCCCAGAGTCGGCTGAAGAGGGGGCTGGCGAGCGAGAGTTCGCCGACCAGTTCGATACACCGGGGATCGTCCGTGTCGGCGCCGATGGACCGGCGGAAACCGGCGACCATGCCCGCGGCGGCCTGCTCCCAGCCCGGGTACAGGGCCTGCTCGGCGGGGTCGAGGAAGAGGCTGCGCAGACGGTTGGTGCCCGCTGTGAAGCGCGGTGACAGGGCCGCGGCCGGCCGGTTGGCGGTGAGGACGTCGAAATAGCGGCCCTCGACGAGTGCAGGGAGTGGAAGCGTGGCGACGAGTTGCGCGACGCCCTGCGGAACGGTCTCCTTCGCGGGCCGGCGCCGACGCCGTCGGGGACGATCCGCACCGAGAGCGAGCAGGTGCTCCGTCGCATCGTCGTCCAGGAGCAGCACACGGGCGAGGGACTCCAGCACCTGTACCGAGGGGTTGCGGTCGCGGCCCTGCTCCAGGCGCAGGTAGTAGTCGACGCTGATGCCGGCGAGCATGGCGACCTCCTCCCTGCGCAGGCCCGGCACCCGACGCACTCCCACGACGGGCACACCGGCCTGCTCGGGAGTGACGAGCTCACGGCGGGCTCGCACGTAGTCACCCAGGAGATTCGGTTCGCCGGTCATGACCCCACGGTAGTTCGGGCGGTCGCGCGTCCGGGTGGCCCTGTCACCCCCAGGATCGCCAAGGCCCTGGCTCTCCCGGTACCGCCACGGCAACGTTGCCGCCGGCCCACCCGGTCACTCCCTCCCGCGGCAGCGGGCGCGGTCCGGCCGGGCCGGACGACACACGTCTGGTCCGAAAGCCCCGACGGCTCTGCGCAGGGCTTCGGCCGGACCGGACGGTCGACCCTTCCCTTCACCCCTGCGGCCCCGACAGCGGGCCGGCGCAGCAAGGAGCACTCCATGTCGACGTTCCTCCTGGTCCACGGCGCCTGGCACAGTGGCAGGTGCTGGGAGCGGGTGGTTCCGCTGCTGACGGCGGCGGGCCACCGCGTGTTCACACCCTCGCTCACCGGCTACGGCGACACGGCGCATCCGGCCGGCCCCGACGTGGGGCTCGACACGCACGTCGAGGACGTCGTCGCGCTGATCATCGAGGAGGGCCTGACCGAGGTGATTCTCGTCGGGCACAGTTACGCCGGGCTGGTGATCTCGTCCGTGGCCAACGATGTCTCGGACCGGATCGCGCAGTTGGTCTACCTCGACGCGATGGTCCCCGAGGACGGCGAGACAGCGGTCGACGTCATGCCGGTCACCCAGCACCTGATCGACCTCGCCCTACGATCGGAGAGCGGCTGGCGGGTGCCGCCCCCGCCCGAGATGCCGCCGCCCGTCGGCCTGTTCGGCGTGACCGACCCGGACGATGTCGCGTGGCTGCGCACCATGCTGTCGGACCAGCCGGTGAACTGCCTGCGGCAACCGGTTCGGTTGAACGAGCCGGCCGCGAGAAGGATCCCGCGTACGCACATCCACTGCACCGTCCTGCCGGAGGGGTTCGTCCGGCGTCCCGTACCCGAGATCCAGCCCAACGGCACCCCGGCGCGGGTCTGGGAGCTGACGACCGGCCATGACTGCATGATCACCACACCGGCCGAACTAGCCGACCTTCTGCTCCGGCTGGCCTGATCCCCCGTGCGCCGTACGCCCCTCACCGGCTTGCGAGTCGACACGATGCCGTGCATGCGAGCACGGCACGGGTCGGCTCCAAGGGCGACCGAGTCCACTCCACCTCGATATTGTCTGACCTCGCGTCAGCGGACGGTTCCGCGTGCACCGACGAGCAAAGGACGCCTCCCTCAGCTTCCGTTCGCCGCCGAATGCTGCGGCTGCCGTGCCTGGTCGCGGAGCTATGCGGGCGACCACGTCGACGGTGGGTACGTCCCGGCGAGCCTTGGCCGAACAGGTCCGGCCATCGTCATCTGGTCAACCGAGGTGACGTCGCGGATCAGCGGCGGGTCAGGCGGGTGAGAGTGACCCCGTTGGGGAAGGCGGTGCGCTCGGCGGCTTCGAAGACGGTGGGGTCGAAGGCGCCGTCGACTACCGGGACGCCGGTACCGGCGACGACCGGATAGGTCTTGATCAGCAGCTCGTCGATCTCGGGCAGCAGCGCGCCCGCGAGTTGGCCGCCGCCGCAGAGCCAGATGTCCAGGCCGGTGCCCACCTCGCCCTTGAGTTCACGGACCAGGGCGAGTGGGTCGCTCGGCACGACGGCGACAGCCGGGTCGGTGTCCGGCTTGAGGGTGCTGGACACGACGTAATGGCGCAGGTGCGCGTAGGGGCTGGTGATTCCGTTGTCGAACGCGGGGCGGTAGGCGCCCAGGCCCATGACGACCGTGTCGAAACGCCGGTTGGGTGCGTCGGTGACGCCGGCAGCCCCGCGGTAAGCGGTCGGGACGGTCTCCGGGTACAGCGCGTTCATCCAGGTCAAGTAGGCGGCGGCCTGCTGCTCATCGCCCTGCGGAAAGAAGTCGAACTCTCCGCCGGGGCCGGCGATGCGGCCGTCGAGCGAGACGCCCACGTAGTACACGAGCTTTCGCATGGGGACCTCCAGTTGTACTCTGCTTGAAGTGGTTTGAACGTAGTACTACACCTGGAGTGGTGTCAATGGTGAGACGGAACGACCAGCGGCGCGCGGCACTCGTCGACGCGGCGATCGAGGTGCTGGCCCGGGAAGGCGCACGCGGCCTGACCTTCCGGGCCGTGGATGCCGAGGCCGGCGTTCCCGTCGGCACGGCGTCCAACTATTTCGCCAGCCGCGACGACCTGCTGACTCAGACCGGCGCCCGGGTCTACGAGCGACTCCAGCCCGATGAGGCCACGATCGCCCGCCAGCAGGCGGCCGACCGCGACCGGGAGACCTACGCTGTGCTGATGCGCGAACTCGTCGGCCGCATCGCCTCGTTCCGCACCGGTTACCTCGCGCTGCTGGAACTCCGCCTTGAGGCCACCCGCCGCCCCGAACTGCGCAAGGTCCTCACCGAGCGGGTCCGAGCCGACATCGACGCCAACGTCGCCTATCACGAGGCCTCGGGCCTCCCTGGCGACGCCATGGCCGTCAAACTGCTCATCCTGACGCTGAACTGGCTGATCGTCGAACAGCTCACGCTGCCGGACGTCTTCACCGAGGCAGAGCGTGAGCAACTGGTGAGGGCCGCTGTGGAGCGCATCGTGGCGGCGGAGTAGATGACTTGGGCCCAGAGGTGACGCTGCCACCTTCAAGGGCATCATCCCGGTGCTCTTCGGGCCGCGCCCGCGAGACTCGGGGATCGGATGAAGGTGGGGCGCCCTCGCGCGGAAGGACGCCCACGGAGTGGAGCCGGCTCGTCACCTGGCTCCACTCCGTAGTCGCGGGTGGGTCACTGGAACTGGGCGAAGAACCTCCAGATCTCTGCTTTGGTCCAGGTGGCGACGCCGCTCTCGCCGGAGGAGCCGTCGACCGGACCGGGGATGTGGTCTCCGTCGAACGCGGCCCACTGGACCGGGTATCCGGCGCGGCAGCCCGAGTAGATGGTGGTGATGTGCGTGCGGCTGCCCGGCGCGGGCTCGCGCGGGCTCTGGGCGGTGCAGCCGTTGTTGGCGACGAACCTGTCACGCAGGGACCGTCCCTGCGCTATGCCGAGGACGGAATCGCTGATGCCGTGGATCCCGAAGTAGGCGATGGGCTGGGTGCCGCCGCTGCACCCGCTGATCTGAGCGCCGGCGATGACGGCGACTGCCCTGAAGACGTTCGCCCGGCTGCACGCGAGTGCGTAACTCATGCCGCCGCCCCAGCTGAATCCCGTGGCGAAGCGCTGTGCCGGGTTGACACAGAGGCCGCCCTCGATGCGCCGGATCATGTCGTCGACGAAGGTGACGTCCTCACCGCCCTGGTTGGCCCAGCCGTTGCCGAGGCCCTGGGGGGCGACGAGGATCGCGCTGTTGTTCGCCTGTTCCTGTTGGCCGTAGTAGGACCAAGCGCTGCCGCTCGTGCCACCCGAGGCGACGTCGGCGGCGGTTCCGCCCCGCCAGTGGAAGGCGAAGATCAGCCGGTAGGGGTGGCGGTTGTCGTAGTTGGCGGGAACCCTGAGGATGAAGCTTCGGCTCTTGCCGCCGCTCTGCAAGGTGTGCGTACCGCTCGTCAGAGCCGGGGCGCTGCCGCAGCCGCCTGCTCCATCGGACGACAGTTTCACCAGCTGCCATTGCTGGTTGGCACCGCCCCAGTCGGAGTACTGGACGATGTTGCCGCCATCGGCGGTGGACGCGCCCTGCACCTCCACCGCCTTGCCACTGGTGCGGTTGATCAGCCGGACGTGACCCGCGTCGGAGTCGGCCAGGCGGAACTGCTGGTTGGCCCCGTTGTGATCGGCCCACTGCTGGATCGCCGCGCCGTCTGCGGTCGAGGCGCCGGCCACGTCGAGCACCTTGCCCGAGTGCCGGGCCTTGAGGCGGTAGAAGCCGCCGCCGGAGTCCACGAACCGCCACTGCTGGTGGGCTCCGTCGCCGCGCGTCCACTGACCGGCCCGCGCGCCGTCGGCGCTGGACGCGCCGGGGACCTCCAGCGCCTTGCCGCTGTTGCGGTTCACCAGGACGTACCAGGCGTCGGTTTCCACCGTCGCCGCCTCGGCGGGCGTCGGTTTCACCGCGGTGAGCATGCCGATCGCGAGGGTCGCCGCCACCACGGCGGCGACCCGGGACCACCAGCGATGCCTTCGCGGAGCGGCGAGCAAAGCCGCACCGGAGGCCGTCATCGATGCACCCTTCGTTCGTGGCCGGCCATGTCAGGTGCGGGTCCAGCGCTGGTTGCTGCCGTTGGAGCAGGAGTGAAGCTGGATCAGGGTGCCGTTGGCGGTGCCGCCCCCGGCGGCGTCGAGGCAGAGGCCCGACTGGACACCGACGATGGATCCGTCGGAGTTGAGGCGCCACTTCTGGTTGTCGCCACCCCAGCAGCTGTAGATCTGCACCTTGGTGCCGCTGGCGGTACCGGCGGCGTCCAGGCACTTGTTGCCGTAGACCTTGAACTCACCGGCGGACGTGTACGTCCACTGCTGATGGGTGCCGTTGTGGCAGTCCCACAGCTGGAGCTGGGTGCCGTCGGTGGTACTGCCGTTGGGCACGTCCAGGCAGCGGCCCGACCCGACGCCCTTGACCTGTCCGGCATCCGTGGGGGGCGTGGTGGTACCGCCGTTGAGTGCGTTGAGGACGGCGGTGTAGGCGGGCTTCTTGCTGCCGTCGCCGTTGAACAGCAGCGGCGTCTGCTCCGCTCGCCAGGAGTCGGTGTCGCGCACACCCCAGACGGTGATGCCGAGGCAACGCGGGACGGCCAGGCAGTCGTTGACCACGTTGGCGTAGGTCGAGGCGGGGGCGCCCTGGATGTCGAGTTCGGTGATGGCCACGTCGACGCCGAGAGCGGCGAAGTTCTGCAGAGTGGTACGGAAGTTGCTGTTGTAGGGGCTGCCGCTGTTGAAGTGCGACTGGAAGCCGACGCAGTCGATCGGCACCCCGCGCTGCTTGAAGTCCCGGACCATGGCGTACATGGCCTGGGTCTTGGCCCAGGTCCAGTTCTCGACGTTGTAGTCGTTGTAGCAGAGCTTGGCGGCCGGGTCGGCGGCGCGCGCGGTGCGGAAGGCGACCTCGATCCAGTCATTGCCGGTGCGCTGCAGGTTGGAGTCGCGGCGTGCTCCCGAACTGCCGTCGGCGAAGGCCTCGTTCACGACGTCCCACTGGGCGATCTTGCCTTTGTAGTGGGCCATCACGCCGTTGATGTGGCCGATCATCGCCTGGCGCAGATCACTGCCGCTGAGGTTCTGCATCCAGCCGGGCTGCTGGGAGTGCCAGGCCAGGGTGTGGCCGCGCACCTGCTTGCCGTTCTGCACCGCCCAGTTGTAGACGCGGTCGGCGGCGGTGAAGTTGAACTGGCCCCGCTGCGGCTCGGTGGCGTCGATCTTCATCTCGTTCTCGGCCGTCACCGAGTTGAACTCGCGGTTCGCGATCGTCGTGTACGTCGAGTCGCCCAGCTTGCCCGAGGCGATGGCGGTGCCGAAGTAGCGGCCGCTCTGGGCCGCGGCGGCGCCGAGCGTGCTCTCGGCGGCTTGCGCGGTCGGCGGCGCGACCAGTGCGCCGACCGTACCGAGGACGCCGACGAGCAGCGCCGGCAGCAGGCCGCGGAGTCTCCGGCGGCCGAGGGGTCCGGGAAGGGCGTAGCCCATGGCTGTGCCTCCAAGGTAGATGTCACGGAAGGACTGGAGCGCAGGGGGTGCGTCGTCCGCGTCCTTTCGGCGGGGCGGACGGAGGGGGGGGCCGAAAGCCGGCGGCACGGAACCACCGGAGTGTGCAGCTGTACGTGGATCTGCCGTGCGGCATGGGTGACTCAGGGCGGACATAGTTCGACATGCCGAACTGCGCTCGGTTCCTCAGACAGGGATGATTGAGGCGAGGGTGACGGGTCGTCAACAGCTTCCGCAGAAGAAATTTCGATTCATCGATCGAAACATTCGGAAGCGGGCTGTGCCACCTAGGTGAACTCTGCGACACCGCACGTCACTTATGAACCGCTTAGCGCAGCAGCTCCCGGCCCAGAGGCGGAGGCGCTGTTTGTGGACAGTTCAGCGACAAGCCTTGACCAGAGGACCCCACATTCCTAGCTTGGGCCGTCATGGCATCCGGGAACTCCTCGAAACATTCGAGGTTTGCCGCGCTCCCGGAACGTCCGCTCCGCGATTCATCGGGACCTCACCCCACTCCCCAAGGAGGCCCTCTGATGTGGTTCCACCCCCAGTCCCCGGCCCGTCCAAGACGCTTACTCGCCGTCCTCGCGCCCTTGTTGCTCGTGGCCACCTTCCTCGGCGCCCAGCCCGCCGAGGCCGCCACCGTAGACCCCGACGCCTCGTACGTGCTGGTCAATCGCAACAGCGGCAAAGCCCTGGACGTCTACAACATGGCGACCAGTGACGGCGCCCGCATCACCCAGTGGTCCAGAAACGATCAGAGCCAGCAGCAGTGGCAGTTCGTCGACGCCGGAGGCGGCTACTACCGCATCAAATCCCGCCACTCCGGCAAGGTGCTCGACCTCCACAACTGGTCCACCGCGAACGGTGGCTCGATCGTCCAGTGGGCCGACCTGAACGCCACCAACCAGCAGTGGCGGCTGGCCGACAGCCCGGACGGCTACGTGAGGCTCATCTCGCGCCACAGCAACAAGGCCCTCGAAGTACAGGGTGCCTCCACCGCCGACAACGCCAACATCGTCCAGTACGACGACTGGGGCGGCACCAACCAGCAGTGGCAACTCGTGAAGGTCGGCGCCGACAACCCCGGCTCGTGCAGCCTTCCGTCGTCCTACCGCTGGACGTCGACCGGGGCGCTCGCGCAGCCCAAGCCGGGGTGGGTCTCGCTGAAGGACTTCACCGTCGCCCCCTACAACGGCAGGCAGCTCGTCTACGCGACGACGCACGACACGGGCACGCGATGGGGCTCGATGAACTTCGGCCCGTTCACCAACTGGTCGGAGATGGCCTCGGCCAGCCAGAACGCGATGTCGACTTCCACGGTCGCCCCGACGCTCTTCTACTTCGCGCCGAAGAACATCTGGGTGCTCGCCTACCAGTGGGGCAGGACTGCCTTCTCCTACCGGACATCGAGCGACCCCACCAACCCGAATGGCTGGTCAGCGGAGCAGGAGCTCTTCTCCGGAAGCATCGCCGGCTCCGGAACGGGCCCCATCGACCAGACGCTCATCGCTGACGGCACGAACATGTACCTGTTCTTCGCCGGCGACAACGGCAAGATCTACCGGGCCGGCATGCCCATCGGGAACTTCCCGGGCAGTTTCGGCTCGACCTCGACAGTCGTCATGAGCGATACGACGAACAACCTGTTCGAAGCGCCGCAGGTCTACAAACTGCAGGGCCAGAACCGCTACCTCATGATCGTCGAGGCGATCGGCGCGCAGGGCCACCGCTACTTCCGCTCGTTCACGGCCACCAGTCTGAACGGTTCATGGACTCCCCAGGCCGCGACCGAGAGCAACCCCTTCGCCGGCAAGGCCAACAGCGGGGCGACCTGGACCAACGACATCAGCCACGGCGAACTGCTCCGCACCAGCGCTGATCAGACCATGACCGTCGACCCCTGCCATCTGCAGTTGCTCTACCAGGGCCGCAGCCCCAGCTCCGGCGGCGACTACGGCCTCCTGCCCTACCGCCCGGGTCTGCTGACACTGCAGCGCTGACGGCGTGACGTGAGTCCGGCCTCGGCAGGGAGCCGGCAACGGGCGGGTTCGGCGAAAGGCCGAGCCCGCCCGTTCACGCGACGGCGTCGGCACTCACGCGGCGACGCGGGCTCGGGGCCGGGCCAGGGGGCGCCGCAGCGGTGCGGCGCCCCTTCTCGGGGCCGAGGCCGGCCAAGGGGCCTACCACCGTCGGCGCGGCGGGTACATGATCAACGACCCCCGTCGGCGTCCTGCTTGTGGCGCCGGTAGTAGCGGGCCACCCGCATGCGGTTGCCGCAGCGGTCGGCCGAGCACCAGCGGCGGCGCGGGTGCGCGGGGAGGAAGAGCATGACGCAGCCGTCGGCTTCGCAACGCTTGAGCCTGCCGATCGCGGGGTCGGTGAAGAGGTCTGCGGCGGCTTCGGCGAGGCGGGCGGCGAGTCGGACGCCGAGGGTGCCCGAGCGGTGGACGACGGCGGTGACGCCCGCTCCGTCCCAGGTCAGTTCGCGTACGGCGGGAGCGGCCCGCTGGGCGTCGGTGAGGGCTCGCAGGTGTGTGTCTGCGGGTTCCGCGCCGTGCAGCAGGGCATGCAGCACCGCTTCGACGTGGTCGCGGACGGCGTGCACGGGGGCCAGGTCACTCGCAGCCGGTACCGCGCCGCCTGTCTCTGTGCTCAGGCGGTCGCTTTCCAGGGCCAGCCAGGCGGCGAGCCGCTGCGGGGTGTCGAGCAGGTCAGTGCGGGCGTCGCCGTCCGCCGGACGAGTGTTGACGAGGTCGATGGCGAGGGGTTCGCCGGTCAGTGGCTCACCGTCGTTCATGCCTCTAATGCTACACCAAGCAGTTGACGCATTAGCTCAAGGACTGGTAGATCTAATGCATCATCCAGCCCAGGAGGCATGTGACATGACTACGTCCGTGGACGCGCCCTACATTTCGATCCCTGCCCGCACGGCCCACCGGTACGTCGACGTCGATGGTGTGGAGGTCTTCTACCGGGAGTCCCTGCCCGAGCGCCAAGACGCCCCGGTGCTACTGCTCCTGCACGGTTTTCCCTCCGCCTCCCACCAGTTCCGGCGCCTCATCGACAGCCTGGGCCGTCGCTACCGGCTGATCGCACCGGACTACCCCGGCTTCGGGCACACGCGCGCTCCGGAGGACTTCACCTACACCTTCGAGCGACTGGCAGACGTCGTCGAGGGTTTCACCGAGCGGCTCGGACTCGCCAGGTACGCGATGTACCTGTTCGACTTCGGCGCCCCGGTGGGCTTCCGCCTGGCGCTGCGCCACCCGGAGCGTGTGACCGCAATGGCGGTGCAGAACGGCAATGCCTACCTGGAGGCCCTGTCGGACGCGGCCCGCGCGTTCACCGCGCTCACGCCCGAGACCCCGGGCGCCGAGTCCACCATCCTCGACCTGTTCACCCTGGCCGCCACCCGCGCCCAGTACGAGGGCGGCGTCACCGACCCAGCACTCATCGCCCCGGAGGGCTGGCTGCTGGACCAGCACTTCCTGGACCTGCCCGGCCGCAAGCAGGCCCAACTGGCTCTCGCCTACGACTACAAGAGCAATCTGGCCGCCTACCCCTCCTGGCAGGCATGGCTGCGCGAGCACCGCCCGCCGACACTCATCACCTGGGGAACCGGCGACCCGTTCTTCCTCGAATCAGGCGCCCGCGCCTACCTGAACGACGTCCCCGAAGCGGAACTGCACCTCTTCCGCACCGGCCACTTCGCCCTGGAGGACCACCTCCCGGACATCGCCCCGCTCATCGCCCGTCTCCTGGACCGCATCCCGGCCTGACCGGCCACGACGACAAGGGGTCAGATCGTGGCCGAGCTGATCAGGTGCCAGGACTATCCGGTGAGTGTCGACTACGGCGGATGGGCCCTGCAGGACTTCGACGACTCACAGGTTCCTGTGCTGTTCCCCGAGGGTTATGAGAGCGGCGTCTTCCTCACCGCCCACCCCGGCCGCCTTGATTTCCACAGCGCCGGGCACACCCACACCGCGTCTGTGACGGTGGAGATCTGGGACGGGGAGCCCCCGGTGCCCGCGGGAAAGTGGGACGAGATCGCTCTGGCCGGCATCGCTTGTTCCTCGGGCAAGTTGCGCGCCAGGGGAATGGCAGCGGGACCGATGCCGGAGGCGATCGAGTTGTCGGACGGGCCCGGCGTCTGGGCGGTACGAGTCGTCTGCACAGGCCGTGAGGCGGTGGCCGCGCAGACCCAGCACGGTGTGGTGCACGGAGTCGAGCGCTACATCGCGCAGTTCTGGCCGGGCACCTGAGCTGCCGGGCGGCGGCTCGCATCGCCCGAGCTTCCCTCGTCCCACCCGCAGACGGTTGATACCCGACATGCCCCGCAGGTCGCTTGTCGGCCAGGTTTCGGCTATGGCACCTGTCGCCCGGTCCACCGACAATCGGGGGATGACGTCGCCATCCACGATGAGACGCTGGGAAAACTGGGGCAGGGGCCGCGACTGGGTCCTCGGACGGGCCCTGGGGCCGTACGCCGTCGCGCGCCTGGCACGCCAGTTGCACCGGGACAGAGGCTCGCTCGCCGCCGGGAGCCTGGTGCGGATCGCGGCCAGCGCCTCACAACCGGTGGCCGGCAAGGCCTTCGACGCTCTGGTCGCCGCATGCGAGGAGCCCCGGGCGGCAGGGGAAGTGTTCTGTCAAAGCCTGTTGCAGTGCGGAGGCAGGCGGAACACGGGTGACGACCGGGGGTGGACAGCCGTGGCAGCGCCTCTGCTGCTGGGTGGCGGGCCGCCGCCCCGGCTGATCCGGTTCCTCGACGGTGAGCCGGGTGGAGACCATGAGTGGACCCGGCCGGAGGGCATCGTCAAGCACCTGATGATGCTCCTGTCCGACTCACCCCAACGCCCCGACCTGCTGCGGTTCCTGTCGGCCACGGACCAGCCACTGATCCTCGCCGCCCTGGCGGCACGGTGGGACGACGGTGGCTTCCTGCCCGGGGCGTTTGTGACGGAGGTGAGCATCGCCAACCCGCATCTCGACCCGGCGACCCCGCCGGGCGCCACCGGCGGCGTCCTGCTGGCGGTGGCGAAGGACCGGCCCGACCTCATCGACCTCACCCGCCCCGGCACGGTCGACGCCGTGCTGAGCGGCACACGGATAGCGAGCGCCGATCTGACCGAGAAGTACAGGCGGGTCCTGCGGGAGCTGCCCGAGGGCGTGGCACGAGAGCGTCTGTGTGAGATCGCCTGCTCCCGGCTGCCCGGCTACGAGGAGGCCGTCGCAGCGGCGATCGACGCGGGGTACGCGCCGGAGGGACGGCGAGAGCGCGCCGTGTTCTACTTCCTGACCGAGCAGTGGGAGAAGTACGACGCGGTCGACCCGGATGGGGAGCTGGTGTACGCCGCCTATCTCGACGTTCACCACTCCCCCGATCTCAGTGCCCACAGCCGGACCTGGCAGCTCATCGACACCGCCCGGCGCAACGGGCGACCGGACCCCGCCGCGCGTTACCTGCGGGAAAACCCGATACCCGAACGCCCGGAACGGGACCGGCCGCACCGCTCCGGAGGCGGCTACAGCAGCGACTACGGCGGTGGTGGTGACTATGGGGGCGGCTGGACGGGTGGGTCCTTTCACACCTGAGCCGCCTGCCCGTGCCCGTCCGAGCGGAGGCAGCGGACCCGGGAGTTCATTGGATCAGGTCGGTGTGTGGGTGCTCCGGAGAGGTCGGGCAGACGTAGAGCTGCATGTTGTCGGTGCTGCCTACTTCGACCTTGGTCGGCTGCGACGGGTCCTGGCCGGCGCGGTGACTGGGTGCGTAGGCGGCCTCTCGTTCTTCGCATGGTGCCCAGCCGCGCGTGGCACCGTCCCATTCGAAGGAGGCGACGGTCAGCAGCGGGACCATCCGGGCGTCGCAGACGGCGCAGAAGCGGGGGTACGGGTCGGTGCGGCCCCACGGGGGCCAACCGCCGGCCTTCCAGCCGGGAGCGTCCGCCAGATTGCCGTCGTAGAACTCCGCCGGATAGTCCGCGTACGAGCTGTCCACGTCGGCACCGGCTGCCTGCCACCTGCTCCAGTCCCCCACCGCCAGCTTCAACTCCGGGCTCAGATCGAGGCTGTTGGGATACTCGGTGATGGCTTCCGGTGCCAGCAGGCACGGCTCGGGCACATAGCCGTCCCAGTCGGCCTCGTACGGATCCGGCGGCAGGGCCAAGACCTCGCCGACGTCCGCGGCGGACCGCCAGAACAGCCGGGTCGCGGGCTTGGCATCCGGTTCGTGGTCGTAGGGGCACCACAGCACCTGGAGCACGTCGGCCTGCCCGGGTGGCCGCAGGAGGGGGACGTCTCGCACGTACAGCTGGGCGATGGGCAGCATGGGGACGGGGCTTTCCGCGGGCCAGGGAGGTCCGGCTTCGAGTCGCTCCATGAACGTCGCGGCGTTGCGGGCATGGATCTCCGCCTCCTCCGGCGTGTACTCCGGCCCTTTCGGATCGCGGTGGAGCCGGGCGAGTCTGCGCCTCTCCAGTCGTATCTCCGCCGGCGACTTGCACCGCCCGGTGCCCCGGTGTGTGGCTTCGCAGTGCGGCCATGGCTCGCCGGCGGGCCACAGCAACGGGCCACCCACGGAGCTGTCCCGTACCGAGGGCGACCCGGGACGGGGATGCAGCCGAACCGCGGCACGCGCGAAGGGGGTCAGTTCGGGGAAGACCGCGGTCACGTCGACGGGCCGCGGCGGAGTGGTACGGACGAATGCCATGCCGGTGATCCTGCCACCAGCCACTGACAACCCGTGACCGCCTCAGCCGGCGTCGGAGGCGTCCGGGGCGCCGGTGCCGGGCCGGCTGGAAGGGGCCGGCTCGATCTCTCCCGCGAAGACGATGATCTGGTCGATGAGGTTCCGCCGGAGGTGGACGACGTCCGTTCCCGCCAGGCGGGGGCCTCCGTCCGGCACGGTGAAGACCCACCGGTAACGGGCCCACTCGTCCGGCATGGACCGGGAGGCGCCGCCTACGCCGCTGCCACCGGCAGCACGGCCACAGGCCGCCGTCCAGGGTGGGCGAGGGCCGCAAGGAGGCGTCTGATACGGGCTGGTGCCCGACCCGCATTCCGCGGATCGGGCACCAGTCGCTCCTCCTAGGCGTCGCTTCGGCTCACCTCTTCGCGCGGCGGGATGCCAGCCACACCACTACGGCGCCCGCGGCGGCCGCCAGCAGCAGGGTGCGGTTGTCCCGCGCCAGTTGTGCTCCCTGGGCCGCCTTGTGCCGCACCGGCTCGGGCGCCTTCTCCTGGAGCAGGTGCGTGGCCTGAGCGGCCTTGGCCCGGGCCTGCTCGGCGGCCTGAGCAGCCTTGTCCTTCACCGGATCGGGAAGCTTGTCCTGCACGAGGGACGCGCTCTGAGCGGCCTTGGCCTTCAGCTCACCGGCCTTGACGGTGGCCTGCTCCCTCAGCTCCCCGGCCTTGGTGGCGGCCTGCTCCTTCAGCTCCCCGGCCTTGACGGTGGCCTGCTCCTTCAACTCCCCAGCCCTGGTGGCGGCCTGCTGCTTGACCTCGGCCGCCTTGTCCTGGGCGCGGGCCTTGACGTCGGCCTTGGCCGCGAGCGCCTCGACCGTCTGCCCGAGTTCCTGGCGGGTGCCCTCGACCTGCTCGCGCAGTTGCTCGGGGCTGGAAGCGGTCTGCTCGTCGTGGGGCGGCTGAGTCATCGCTGTGCACTCTCCTTGATCTCGGCCACGTCGGCCTTCACACTGTCGATCGTCTTCTCAGGCGTGGGCGGTGCGCCCTGCTGGACCTGCTTCTTGCCGCTCAGGGCCATCACCGCGGCGATCACGCCCAGCACCGCGGTGACGATCAGAGCGGCGGCCCACACCGGCAGCGGCACCGCCAGCGCAGCGATCGCGGTGACGACCAGCGCCTCCAGCGTCAGGAAGCCGAGCACTCCGGCACCGCCGAACAGCCCGCCGCCCTTGCCGTAGCGCTTGCCCTTCTCCTTCATCTCCGCCTGTGCCAGGCGCAGTTCGCCGCGCACCAGCTCTGTCAGCTGCTGCGACGCCCGCTGCACCAGTTCGCTCACCGGCTCGTCGCTGTGGTGTGCACTGCCGCGGCCGGGGTCGGCAGGGGGTGGCTGCATGGTCGACACGACGATCACCTCCCAACTCTCTCCTTCGTTGCGGATCCACGCCGTCGGGCCGTTCCGCGGCCGGTGGGCGTGGTGCGCACACGCGAGTACCCCGAAAAGGCCAGATCAGGTCACCGTTCTCGATCGGTTCTTGCGGGAGAGGCCGACCGGCGGACTGACGCGTCGCACGCACACGGGTGTGCACGGTGGCGCGGGTGCGTCGCCGCGGCGTTGTGGGGACCGGCGCACCCGCCTGCGAGCGGTGGGTTGAGGCTGCCGGACACACGTCGTCGACCCGCTCGGGCATCAGCCGAGCGGGCCGGCGCGTACAGGCGAGGCAGGCCGCCCCTGGCCCCCGGACCGCCCCCCTAGCGGTCGCGGGGCTCCTCGACGCCTTCGGTTTCGATGCGCTCCTTGCGGACCTGGCCGCGCACGGTCTCCTCGTCCGTGCGTTCGTCGGTCGTCATCCGCACCCGCTCCACCGGCACCGTCTCCGTCTCGGTCACGGGGCGCTCTTCGTGCAGGGTGACCTCGTGCTCGGCCTCAGTGATATCGGGCCCGGACAGAGCGGCGTCCCTGTTGTCGTCCGTGATCGGTTCGCGTTCGACGCGAACTTCCTCCCGGCGCACCGGAACGGTCTGCTGCACCTCTTCGGTGACGACGTACTTGCGCAGCCGCGCCCGGCCGACTTCACGCCGCTCGGTGCCGACGTGCATGCGCTCCTCCGAGCGCGTCATCGCGTCGTCGCCCACGCCGGTGTCCATGGTGTGGGACGTGCCGGTAGTGTCCTCGGTGCCGCTGCGGGCCCAGCCGGTCTCGCCGGGACGGTTCGCCTGCTGCCATGCCGCGTCCCAGTCGATGCCGTAGTGCTCATACAGGCGGTGCTCCTCCTGCTCGGACAGATGGCCGCCGGCATCGACGTCTACATTGGGGGCGTCCTTGACCCGGTTCTTGTCGTAGGGCACCTCCAGGTGATCCTCGACGACGGTGGCGTCGTGGATGGGTACGAAGGACTCGCTGGTGCCGAACAGGCCGGTGCTGACACTGACCCATTCCGGCTCACCGGTAACGTCGTCGAAGAAGACGTGCCGTGCCTCTCCGATCTTGTTGCCGTCCGTGTCGTAGACAGGGTGCTCCAGCACAGTCGGTATCTGCTCGCGAGTGATCATGTTTTCAAGTCCCTTACTCGTTGGTCTTTGCATACGAGTCACCACCGACAAAGAGGCGAAAACCGCCTAAATGGCATTTATTGCGTAGCGCGGGAGACCAGTAATGAAACGCCGTACGACCCAGTCAGCAGTCGGGGACACCGCCCACCCGCGCGGCCTCCCCTTCTCCCGTCTACGTCTGGGCACCTGGCCCACTCCTCTGGAACCGGCACCCCGGCTGTCCGAGGCCCTGGGGCTCCGCGCCGACGATCTGTGGATCAAACGCGACGACCTCACCGGGCTCGCCGGAGGCGGGAACAAGATCCGCAAGCTGGAATGGACCGTGGCAGGGGCGCTCGCCGAGCACGCGGACACCCTGGTCACCACCGGCGTCGCCCAGAGCAATCACGCCCGCCTGACCGCTGCGGCCGGGGCACGCCTCGGCCTGCACGTGGTACTCGTCCTCGCGGGAGAACCGCCGGCCGCAGCGTCCGGCAACCTCCTGCTCGACAGCCTCCTCGGCGCCCGCCTGGTCTGGGCCGGTGACGTGGACGCCGAGGGACTCGACACACTGGCCGGCGAGACCGTAGCGGAGTTGCGCAGGGCGGGCGCGGCCCCCGCCCTGATTCCCTTCGGCGGCTCCAGCGTCCTGGGCGCGCGAGGCTACGTGGAAGCCGGCGAGGAGCTGCTCGAGCAGAGTCCCGACGTTCGGCACATCGTCGTGGCCCTCGGCTCGGGCGGCACGATGGCCGGGCTGGTCGCCGCCGCCGGAGCCCGGCGTGTCCTCGGCGTGGACACCGGCGCCCGACCCGAAGCGGAGGAAGCCGTCCACGCGTACGCATCCGCGCTGACACAGGCCCCTCTCGCTGTCGCAGACCTTCGCGTGCGTACCGACCAGATCGGCGCGGGCTACGGGACACTGACCGAGGAGACGGCCGACGCCCTGTCGCTGGCTGCCCGGTGCGAGGGTGTGGTGCTCGACCCCGTCTATACAGGCCGCGCCCTCGCCGGCCTGCGTGCGGCCGTCCGCGACGGGGAGATCCGCCCCGGTGACACGACGGTCCTGGTGCACACCGGCGGACTTCCCGGCTTCTTCGGCCACTCGGAGGTCCCGGGCATGCTCGGCTGAGGCGGAGCCGACGGGTGCCGGTGAGGTGCCGGTGCCGGTGCGGTGGCACGGGAATCGTCCCGCGGTGCGTCTCCCTGCCGGCCGGGCGATGAAGACCCGGGCGGGCGGCATCCGTCCTCCCCCACGAGGTGCGTCTAGCGGGTCAGCCCGGCTCGCGAGCGTCCCCGGGGCTCATCGAGGCGTTCCCTGGCCAGGGCGAGGTGACGTCGGTAGGTGCCGTGGGGCACCGCGAGGCGTCGGGCGGCGGCCTGCTTCGTGGGCCTTTACGCCCGCGGGGCCGTGGCTGCCCGGCGACTTGGCGCCTCGTGATCCGCTGCGGTCTTCGCGGATCCGGTGCCTGACGAGTCCCTACGCTCCGCCCTTGCGGCGGCGGGACGCGGCCGAACGAGGCGGCGTCGAGCGCATGTGGTCGCGCACCGGCGCCAGCAGGTCGGCGAGAGCCCGGACGTCGTCGCGCGAAAGCGGTTCGAACAACAGGCCGCTGACCACCTCGACGTGCCCCGGCAGCACCCTCGCCAGCAGCTCACGTCCGGCATCGGTGATGGTGACGGTGATGCTCCGCTCGTCGTCCGGCGAGGGAGCACGGACGACCAGACCCTCCTTCTCGAGCAGACCCACCTGGTACGTCAGGCCGCTGCGGCTGTAGACCACACCGTCGGCCAGGTCGGTCATGCGGTGGCTGCCCGTCGGCGAGTCCCCGAGGCGGGCCAGCAGCTGGAACTGCACGTAGCTGAGACCGCCGCTTTCGCGCAGCTGCTGCTCGACCGCGTGCCGGAGGAGGCTGGTCACTTCGATGAGGTCGAAGTAGGCGCCGAGCTGCACGGGGTCCAGTGATGGCGGTGAGTCAGGCATGGCCGGAGTTTACTGCTTCGAATTCGAAGAGCGCGGTGTGCCGCTTGCCTACGCCCCCGAGCAGACCGTGCGGGCAGCGGTGGGCCCGACCGAGCAGCGCTGAGCATGGAGATCGCGGACTGGTGGTGGCGACCCCGTTCAGGTGCTGCGCAGGCACCTGCCGGCGTGCGCACGCCCCCCGGCCCCGCAATCGTCGTCACCTGTCCCGCCGACCGGCAGGGCACGGCCCACGGCGACGCAGGGCGGCTGCACGCCCGCATCGACCGGGCCGCCGCGGAAGTCGCCACGGCCATGCGCTCGCACCAGCGACGACCAGCGGCGACCGGACACCATTGCTTCGAATTCGAAGCAGGAGTACTATCGCCAACAGTTACTTCGAATTCGAAGCAACTTCGACCTCAGTGAAGGTGAGCACCGACATGAAGGCAGTGCGTTTCCACGAGTACGGCGACCCCGACGTCCTGCGCCACGAGGACGTGGAGCAGCCCGTCCCCGGTGCGGGCGAGGTCCGGATCCGGGTCGCCGCGACATCGTTCAACTCCGTCGACGGCAACATCCGCGGCGGCTTCATGCGCGGCCCCATACCGGTGGCGCTGCCCCACACCCCCGGCATCGACGTCTCCGGCACGGTCGACGCGCTGGGCGCGGGCGTGGACGGCATCGCGGTCGGCGACGACGTCATCGGCTTCCTGCCGATGGACGGGAACGGCGCCGCCGCGGAGTACGTCCTCGCGCCGGCCGGCATTCTGACGCCGGCTCCCCGGAGCATCCCGCTGCCCGACGCCGCCGCGCTGCCGGTCGTCGGCCTCACCGCGTACCAGGCGCTGTTCGACCACGGCAACCTGACGGCCGGGCAACGCGTGCTGGTCAACGGCGCCGGCGGCGCGGTCGGCGGCTACGCCCTCCAACTGGCCAGGAACGCCGGTGCCCACGTCATCGCCACGGCCAGCCCGCGCAGCAGCGAGGCGGTCACGTCCGCCGGCGCCGATGAGGTCATCGACCACACCGCCACCAGCGTGAGCGCGGCGGTGACCGAACCGGTCGATGTCGTGCTCAACCTCGCACCGGTCGACCCGTCCGAACTGGCCGCGCTCGTCACGCTGGTCCGGCCGGGCGGCGTCCTGGTCAACACGACGGTGTGGATGCCCGCACCCTCCGACGAGGAACGCGGCGTGCGCGGCATCGACCTGTTCGTCCGCAGCGACGCCGACCAGTTGGCGAAGCTGGTCGCGCTGGTGGACGGCGGGGAACTGCACGTCGCCGTCGCCGAGCGCGTGCCGCTGGCCGACCTGCCGGCGCTGCACGCACGAGCCGCCCAGGGTGCGGTGCACGGCAAGGTGATCGTCGTCCCGGCCGCCGCCTGACGCCGCACCTCCCCGGAACGGGGGCGTCGCGACCACCGTCGAGGCCCAGCTCGGTGGACGTCAGCCGCGGACTGACGTCGACGTGCGCCGCCGCGCCGCTCAGGGGAGCGTGACGACGACCTTGCCGCTGCCGTCCTGGGCGAGGGCGTGGGCTTCGGCGATGGAGGCCAGCGGCAGGACGTGCTCGACGCGGGGGGTGTACAGCCCTCGGCGGCCGAGGTCGGCGGCCTGGCGCAGGAGGGCGGAGTCGTTGCGGGCGTCGACCTTGCGCAGTCCCAGTCGTGAGGCGCCGTCGGTGTCGATGACCGTGATGACGCGGCCGGGGTCACCGACGATGTCCAGGAGGTCCGGCAGCGAGGCCGAGGGCGCGGCGTGAACGGCCGCGTCGACGCCTGCCGGGGCCAGTGCCGCGACTCGCTCGTCCAGTCCGGGGCCGTAGGTGGTCGCATGGATGCCGAGGTCGGTGAGATGGGCGTGGTGGGCCTGTCGGGCGGTGCCGATCACCGTTGCTCCCGCGGCCCGGGCGAAGGCGGCGACCGCGCTGCCGACCGCGCCGGAGGCCCCCTCGATCAGCAGGGTTCGCCCGTCGAGGTCACCGAGGGCGGTGATGACGCCTGCCGCGGTGGCCGCGGCGAGCCCGGCGGCGGCCGCCTGCTCGGTCGACCAGCCGGAGGGAACGGCGCTCCATGCGCTCAGCACCGCGTACTGGGCGGTGGTGTCGCTGAGTCCGCCCAGGCCGAAGACGAGGTCACCCACGTGTGTGCCCTCGACGGCCGGTCCCACTTCGTCCACGACCCCGACCGCGTCACGGCCGGGCACCGCCGGCAGTTCCAGGGGGAGGACGTCCCGCAGGTGACCGGCGCGCAGCAGGTAGTCGATGGGGTTGACGCTGGCGGCCTGGACCTTGACGCGTATCGAACCGGGTCCGGCGTGGGGTTCGGGGGCGTCTTCGACGACGAGGACGCCGGGGTCGCCGTATCGGTGGTAGCGCGCAGCCTGCATGGGAATCTCCTGAAGTCGGCGAGCGCAGCATTTCCTTGCCGCGGAAAGTAACCGTACGCGGAGATACTTTCCTTGGCAAGCAACGGTAGGATGACCCGCATGGCAGACCCCCAGCACCTCACGCCCCAGCAGGACCGCACCTGGTCCCTGCTGGTCGGAGTGATGATGTGGCTACCGGCCGAACTGGACGCCTACCTCGAACGCACAGCCGGGATCAGCCACGCCGAGTACCAGGTCCTGCGGTGGCTGTCGGTCAGCGAGGACCGCGAGGTCCACATGAGCCGGCTGGCCGCCACGGCCAGCGTCACCCCCTCCCACCTGTCCCGCATCGTGGGCAGGCTGGAGAAGCGGCAGTGGATCACTCGCAGCAGCGACCCGCACGACGCCCGCCGGACCTTGGCCCGCCTGACCGAGGCCGGCGCGCAGATGGTGAAGCGCACCGAACCGGGATACGCCCAGGCGGTACACCGGCACGTCTTCGCCCGTCTCGATCCCCGGCAGACCGAACGGCTCGAAGACCTCGCCGAGACCATCCTGACCCCTCTGCGCGAGGACTGCGTCCAACTGCTTCCGGCCCGAACCCCCCGCCTTCACGAGGGCGAAGAAGCGCGACGCGCCGGGTCGGGGTCCTGACGGCCGCGGGGTTGCGAGCCGGTCCTTCCCTCGAACCGCCGCCCCGGGCGGCGCGCCCCACACGCGGCCGGGCCCACTGGGGCAGCCGCGGCGAAGCACGGGCGCCCGGCCGTGGCGTCGCGCCGGCCCACCCCGCGCCGGCCCGCCGTCAGCGCACTGACACGTCCGGCCTCTGACCCTGACGCGTCCGGCCTCTGACCCTGACACGTCCGGCCTCTGACCCGGGCGTGCCGCCAAAGAAGGTCCGGCCTGGGCGGTCAGGCCTTCTTCTGGCGTGCGTAGTGGCGTTGCGCCTTCGCGCGGTTTCCGCAGCCGGCCATCGAGCACCAGCGGCGCGTGCCGTTCTTGGACACGTCGTAGAAGTGCAGGACGCACTCGGAGTTGGTGCACGAGCGGATCCGTTCGGGCCGTTCGGCGAGCAGCCGCAGGTAGTCCTCGGCCGCCCTCCAGGCGGGCAGCCAGGAGGGGGCCTCCACCTCGACGAAGGTGTCCGGCCCGTCAGGGCGCAGCAGGTGTCCGCGGCGTCCGTGGGCCAGGACGGCGTTGAGGGCGTCGATGGCGTCGGCGTCCGGATGCTGCGGGTTCGCGATCGCCTTGTCCAGGGCGGTGCGCGCCTGGAGCAGTCGGTCCAGGGTGTCGCGGTCCGCGGGAACCGCCGTGTCGCCGAGGGCCCGGCCGACCAGGGGCCCGGCGAGCCAGGTCGCCAGCCCGTCGAGCGAGTCCAGCAGGTCATGACGGCCGGTGGCGTCGATCCAGCGGGTGTTGAGCAGGTCGATGCAGAGGGGCTCGCCGGTCAACGGGCGAGGGTCGGCCCCCGGATTTGGCGACACGGTGCGGCGTCCTTCCTTCACGGCCACGGCGGACTCTGAGCACCACCATAACCGGTCATCGATTGATCAGCGGTTGACGCCTCTCTCCTCTAACCCCTAAAGTCCATTTCAATGGTTGCGAGACGGGCTCGTGACGATGAGTGAAGGCATGTGATGGACCATGGTTAAGGCGAAGACCCTGCAGACCGGTCACGTCGGAGTGAACGTCACCGACCTCGAACGTTCCCTCGCCTTCTACCGCGCCGTCTTCGACTTCGACGTGCTGGCGGAGGGCAAGGAGGACGAGCGCCGCTGGGTGTTCCTGGGCCGCGACAACCGGATGCTCGTGACGCTGTGGCAGCAGAGCACGGGCTCCTTCCCCGTCGACCGGCCGGGGCTGCACCACCTGTCGTTCCAGGTCGAGACGGTCGAGGAGGTCGAGGCCACCGAAGAGGTGCTGCGTGGCCTGGGCGCGGAGTTCGCCTACGACGGTGTCGTCCCGCACGGTGAGAACGCCACCTCCGGCGGCCTCTTCTTCACCGACCCCGACGGCATCCGCCTGGAGATCTACGCGCCCACGGGCGCCGACCCGGCCGACGCCCCGACCCCCACCGCCCCCACCTGCGGCTTCTTCTAGGAGGAAGCCCTCGGTCCGCCGGGCTGCCCCCACCCCCGACCCGGTACCCCGGCGGACCGCCCGACGACCGCCAGGCCAGTACGCCCGGAAAGGACATGCCGTGGCCACGTATCACAGCGGCGAGATCGCGGTGCAGGAGCGCGCGGGCCTCGCCCAGCAGGCGGAGGTCTCGCTCGGCGGGATCGGCGAGAGCGTCCCGGCCGTCGCGAAGGACTTCCTCGCCGAGCAGCCGATGATCGTGCTCGGCGCCGCCGATCGCACCGGCCGCCTCTGGGCCACCCAGCTGACAGGCGAGGCCGGGTTCCTGCGGGTGCCCGGTCCCCGCACCCTCCTCGTCGACGCCCTGCCGCTGCCGCAGGACCCGCTGGCCGAGGTCCTGACCGGGCCGTCGGCGGTCCGGGTAGGAATGATCGCCATCGAGCCCGCCACCCGGCGCCGGATGCGCATCAACGGCCTGGCCCGTCGGAAGGGCGACGGCCTGCGCGTCGACCTGGACCAGGTCATCGCCAACTGCCCCAAGTACCTGCAAAAGCGCGACCACCGCCGGGCCGGGCCGCACGAGGGCGGGGCCGCGGAACGCACCGTCACGGACGGCACCGCGCTCAGCCCCGCCCAGCGGCGGGCGGTGCGCGCGGCCGACACGTTCTTCGTCGCCACCGCCTCCGACCGCGGCGACGCGGACGCCTCGCACCGCGGCGGCAACCCCGGCTTCGTCCAGGTCCTCTCCCCCACCCTGCTGCGCTGGCCCGACTACGTCGGCAACGCCATGTTCCTGACCCTGGGCAACCTGCAGCTCAACGCGTCGGCGGGCCTCCTGCTCCCCGACTGGGAGACGGGCACCACCCTCCATCTGTCCGGCACCGCACACACCGTGTGGGACGCCGAGCAGATCGCCGAAGTGCCCGGCGCGCAGCGCCTGGTGGAGTTCTCCGTCCAATCCGTACGGGAGATCACCGCCGCTTCTCCGCTGCGATGGACCAGCCCCGGCTACTCACGCTTCAACCCCCCGGTCGGCTGACCGCCGCACCGCACACACCGCAGCACCACCGACCACCCCAGGCCCCAACGGAGCGACCATGCGTATCACCGTGGACATGAACCTGTGTGAGAGCCACGGACAGTGCGTCTTCGCGGCACCGGAGATCTTCTCCTTCGACGACGAGGACTACCTCACCTATGAAGCCGCCCCGCCCGACGCGCTGCTCGACCAGGCCGAGAAGGCCGCGGCCGTCTGCCCGGTGCGCGCCATCACCGTCTCGCCGGCCGCCTCATGAGGGCGGACGAACATCGCCACCTGCTCGTCGTGGGCGCCTCGCTCGCCGGACTTCGGGCGGCGCGGAGCCTGCGCGAGCAGGGGTTCACCGGCGCCCTGACCATCGTGGGCGACGAACCGCACCCACCCTACGACCGGCCCCCGCTGTCGAAGCGGGTCCTGACCGCTCCCGGCCACCCGCCCGACGTCGAACTGCCGCTGCCGCACGGGCTGGAGGCCCACTGGCGGCTCGGGCAGGCGGCCGTCCGCCTGGATCCAGCGACAAGAACCGTCACCCTGGCGGACGGCACACGACTGCCCTACGACGGCCTGGTCATCGCCACCGGTTCGGCCGCCCGCCGCTGGCCTGCCACCAAGCCCTCGCCACCGGCCGGTGTGCTGACCCTGCGCAGCCGGGACGACGCGCTCACCCTGCGGGCCGCACTGGCCGCGGGACGGCGGCTTGTCGTCGTCGGCGCCGGATTCCTCGGCGGTGAGATCGCCGCCGCCGCCCGCGAACGGGGACTCGACACCACACTCGTCGAAGCCGCCGCGCAGCCTCTGCAGGGCGCTGTCGGCACGACCGCGGGCGCCTACATCGCCGCCCTTCACCGCGCGGCAGGCATCGACCTGAGAACCGGCACCACCGTCGAAGGCTTCCTGGACGGGGCCGACGGCCGGCTCACCGGCGTCCACCTCTCCGACGGCACCACGGTCCGGGCGGACACGGCGGTCCTGGCCCTGGGCGGGACACCCTCGACCAGCTGGCTGGCCGGGTCCGGCCTCGCCCATGACGGCGGCGTCCACTGCGACCCGTATCTGCGCGTCCTGCGCACCGACGGCTCCGTCGTGCCCGAGGTGGTGGCGGCCGGGGACGTGGCACGTGCGCCGCAACCACTGGCCGACGGCGAACGCCTGACGCTCGGTCACTGGACCAACGCCGTCGAGCAGGGCGCCGCGGCCGCCGCCACGCTCCTGGCCGGGCGGCACCCTGCCCAGGCGCCCACACCCTTCACAACCGTGCCGTCCTTCTGGTCGGACCTGCACGGCGCCAGGATCCGCTCGGTGGGCCTGCCCGCCGTCGCCGACGAGACGCGGGTCGTCGAGCACGACCTTCCGGGCCGCCGGCTCGAGATCACCTACCACCGCGCGGGCCGGCTGGTCGCGGCGCTGACCATCGGACGGACCAAGCGGCTGGCGTCCTACCGCTCCGCGCTGCGGATGCGCGCGGCTTCGAAGGTCGTCTCCGACAATCGCGGCGTGGACGCCCCGGAACGGCTCAGTTGCCGAGTGGGGTGACCGGCGGGCCGGTCACGGTGGTGAGCTGGAGCTTGGTCTCGTCCTCGCTGCCGGGCGCCGCGCTCATAATGACGATCTTCAGCTCGGAGTCGCCGTCGGTCAGCACGTCGCAGTCCACCGTGACCAGCCCCACCGACGGGTGCTCGATCGTCTTGTGGTCCTCGCGGTGCGCGGCCACCTCTCCGGTCGCCCACAGTTCGGCGAACCTCTCGTTGCCCGCGATCAGGTCACGGATCAGTGCGGCCAGACGGCCGTCCCGGGGGAAGCGCCCGGTGGCGCGGCGCAGGTCGGAGACGACGGCGGCGTCCGTGGCGTCGCGGTCCGTCTCGGTGACCGGCCACAGCGCGAGGCGTGCGGGCCCGGCGTCCACCGGGAACCTGTCGCGGGCGAAGTTGCGCAGGCGCGGCGGTGCGGCGGAGGGGTCACCCAGCAGGGCGGCCCACCCACGGTTCCACCACACCAGGTGCCAGTCCGCCGCGAACACGGCGACCGCCACGTCCCCGAGGCGGGCGAGCACACGCTGCATGCCGGGCG
This sequence comes from Streptomyces sp. NPDC094143, assembly GCF_040303825.1. Lineage (NCBI taxonomy): Bacteria > Bacillati > Actinomycetota > Actinomycetes > Kitasatosporales > Streptomycetaceae > Streptomyces > Streptomyces sp. NPDC094143. The sequence goes on along the minus strand of NZ_JBEOTZ010000005.1, from coordinate 234,156 downwards.
GCAGGTGGTCGGAGATCGTGCCGTCCGCCGGTGGCACGAGCCGGGCCAGCAGGTACAGGTGGTCCCGCTCGGCGGTCGACAGCCTGAGGGCGCGGGCCAGGGACGCCACCACGGATTCGGAGGGCGTCGTGGCCCGCCCCTGTTCCAGGCGCACGACGTAGTCGACGGAGACCCCGGCCAAATCGGCCAGTTCCTCGCGCCGCAGCCCGACCGCCCGGCGGCCGTGGGCCACCGGCAGCCCGGCGGCCGACGGGGGCAGCCGTTCCCGCCATGTGCGGATCATCGCGCCGAGTCCGGTGCCGGGTGCAGTCGCCATGAGATCCATGGTCCCGCATCCGGGCGGCGCGGGACGGGCGCCAGGGTGGTACTGGTCCTCCTACCGTCGAGGTGTCCCTGGCCCACCTGCTCGTCCGGGACCACCATCGAACGCATGACGATCACTTTCATCACCGGAGCCAACAAGGGTCTCGGCCGCGAGACCGCCCGCCGCCTGACCGAGCACGGCCACACCGTCCTCGTCGGAGCCCGCGACCGTGAGCAGGGCGAGGAGGCCGCCGCAGCGCTCGGCGCGCGGTACGTCCCCATCGACGTGACCGATGACGCGTCCGTGGCCGCCGCGGCGGCGGACGTCGCCCGGCACGAGGGCAGGATCGACGTCCTGATCAACAACGCCGGGATACACGGACCGCTCGGCGATCCCGGCGACCTCACCGCCGCCGACGCCCTGGCCGTCCTCGACGTCAACCTCGTCGGCGTCGTCCGCACCACCACCGCCTTCCTGCCGCTGCTGCGCCGCTCGGCGGACCCCGTCATCGTCAACGTCAGCAGCGGCATGGGCTCCCTGGCCCTGACCCATGACCCCGCCCGGCCCGAGTCGCGCGTCGTGGCGCCGCTGTACACGTCTTCCAAGGCCGCACTGACGATGCTGACCACGCAGTACGCCAAGGCCCTGAAGGACATCCGCGTCAACGCCGCCGACCCCGGCTACACCGCGACCGACCTCAACGGTCACAGCGGCCCCCAGACCGTCACCGAGGGCACGGACGCGATCGTCGCCCTCGCCACCGAAGGGCCCGGTGCCGGCACCGGGCGCTTCGTCTCCCGCCACGGCGAGATGGGCTGGTCCTGAGGCGGCTCGGCCGGAGCTGTGGGGGTGACGCTCCAAGGCGGTGGGCAGGCGGGCCCGGCGCCGGCCCGCCCGGCGTGCGAAGAAGATCCCGTGCGCGACGAGCGGCGGTGACGGTTTCCCTGCCCCTCGCGGTGAGGCCGACATGGCGGATGCGGGCGTCACGAGGGCTCGGCAGTCGTTCGACGTAGCCGAGTCGTTCGAGTTCCGCGACGACCTTGGACGCTCCCTGTTGGGTCATGTCGAGCTTCGCCGCGAGGTCACTGACGGTCGGCTGCGCGTCGATCAGGTGCTGGAACACGTACCCGTGGACATCCGCAAGTCGCCGAACCCCATCGCGGAGAGGTCGTCCTGGATCGCGTCGGCGGCCGTGAAGCCGACGAACAGGGCGAGGCTGCCGAGGTCGAGGCCGGCGGGATCGCTGGTTCACGCTACGAACCCTTCGCCTGACGCCCGGCCCGCGCGCGGCTCCACGAAGCTCTCGCGGCCAGGAAACTCCCGTGCGTCGGTTCGCACAGATCTGCGATCATCCCCGAATGGCGCACGGTCTGGAATCACTGGTCCTCCGACACACCCACCGCATCCCCTCCCCCGCAGGCTCCGCCGGGCAAGGCGCCACCGCGGCGCGGCAGTTCGACGCGACGCTGGCGACCGTGGGCTTCAAGCTCTCGGCGGAGCTGCTGGAACGGCTGTCCGGACTCTCGGAGGCCGCCGTCGTCCACATCGCGAAGCGGACACTGCGCACGGTGCGTGAAATGGTCGGCGACCACGTCCGGCACAACTCGTACTTCATCGACTTCCCGGCGAACGTGCCGGACACCGAAGAGTTCTGGATGCGCTGCGTGACCAAGGCGCTCGCCGACGACAGCTCGCGCGGAAACGTACTGACCCAGCTGACGCACGGTGTGCTGAACCTGCTCAGCCTGCCCACGTACGGTCGCTACCAGCACACCTACGAGGAGATGCTCGCCGCGCAGGACGAGCTGATCGCCTCGGCGGGCGACCGGGTGACCGTCCTGCACCTCGGACGCGACCTCGACGAGGAACTCACCGACCTGTATCTGGCCCTGGCGGGCAGTACGACGCCACTGGGCGAGGAGCACCTGGGCGACCTCAGGATCCTCGCCGAGCGGTGCGCGCTCGGGCCCCAGCCGGAGTCGATCCCGGTCAGGGAGAACCGCGCGGTCGTCAACCAGGCCCGTCTCGCCGCCGGCGCTGACCTCATGCTCGACACCGTCGTCGACGTGCTGCGACTGGCCTGCGCGCTCTCGGGCGGTGACGTGACGCTGCAGGAGCCGACCCGGTTCAAGGGCTTCCCGCGGCCGGTGCGCCGCAAGCTGCTCGCGGGCCTGGACGCCGTGGTCGCGGCGAACCCCGCCAAGCTGGCCGACGTACACGCCTATCGCGAGCCCTTCAAGCGGCTCGGGGAACGCCTCCACCCGCACGAGTACCCCCAATGGCCTTACGCGGCCGATGTGTTCGCCGTGGCCCGGGGCGAGAAGGAGGCGCGGTCGTTCGACAGTCGCGTCGAGCGGTTGCTCGACGCGCACGACATCCTCGGTGCCGTGCGGCTGCTGGAATCCGCCCCCGGGAAGCTGTTCCGCGCCCTGGACCTTCTGCTGCGCATCGCCGCCGACGAGGAGGAGCGCGAGGCGGTGGTGACCGCCGCGGTGGAGGTGGCTCCCGAGGTCTCCGGCCGGGTCCTGCTGTCCGTCCGCGAACACCTCCTCAACCGTGAGCGGGCGAGCGATCATCCGCGGATCTTCGTCAACCGCCGGGGCCGCGGCTGGGTCGCTCCCGACACCCGCCCGCCGGTACCCGCCGCCGAACGCGATCGCCTGATCACCGCCCTGGACGCCGAGCTGCGCCGCAGGCTCCCGGCACCACGCCGGCTGCTGCTCGACCCCGATGTCCTCGACGTGGCGCTCCCGCTCAGCGGCGAAGCGTCCACGGCCGGGCTCGGCGTGCTGCCGCGCGGTTCGACCTCGGCGGTCGACGGCGAGCACCTGCGCTTCTTCGTCCACTGGAAGCAGGCCGAGAAGCGGACCGACTACGACCTGTCGGCCCTGCTCCTGCACTCCGACTACAGCACCGACTCCTGGCTCTCGTACACCTCCCTCAGGGCTGTCGGGGGCAGGCACTCCGGCGATGTCACCGAGGCACCCGACGGGGCCTCGGAGTTCATCGACCTGGCCCTGGAGCGGATGCGCAGCACCTTCGTCGTTCCGCAGGTCAACATCTACGCCGGCGAGGGATTCGACGAGGCCGAGGAGTCGTTCTTCGGTTTCATGGTGCGCGACGGCGCGCAGAAGGGCCGGCCGTTCGAGCCGCGCACGGTGCGGATGAAGTCGGAGCTGCGCGGGGTGGGCCGAGTGGCACTGCCGCTGGTGTTCCGGCGCGAGGACGACGGCCGGTGGAGCGCGAAGTGGCTGCACCTGTACCTGAGAGGCATCTCCTCGGCCAACCGGGTGGAGGAGAACCAGATGTCGGTGTCCAAGGTGGTGCGTGCCTTCGCGGAGCGCGAGTACCTGACGGTGCGTTACCTGGTGGAGCTGATGTCCGACGGTGCCACGGCCGTGGAACTGTGGGACAGCGAGACCGCCGTGGACGAGCCGGTCACCTACATCGGACTGGAACGCCCTGAGGGGCTGCCCGCGGACTCTCAGGTCGTCACCCTCGAAAATCTGCGCGACCTGATCCCGGGTTGAGTGCTAGCGTTGCCGTCGGCGAGGCCATGAAGGGGCTTCCTTCTCATCTCTTCTGCCGAAACAAGTTCCTTCGCTTTCCTCGCCCTTCGCGTCGCCTCGGGCGGCGCCCGCACTCAGCACGCGCGGGCGCCGCCCGAGGCGTTTCGGCTCGGAGCTGACGGGCGGCACCGCGGGCGGTGGGACAGGGCCCAGCCTCTGAGGCTGGTGGCCGGCCCCCGTCCCGCCCGGTATCACCTGCGGCCGTTCTTGCCTCAGCCGCCGCTCTTGCGCCGGAACGACCGCTGACTCGCGGCCGGACCATGCGCTCCGCGGACCTTCGACGCGTGGGTGTTCGCCACCTGGTCGGCGGCGTCCGCCTGCATACCGCGCTTGCGCGCCAGGGCCTCCCGGAACTTGCGCTTCAGGTCGTACTGACCGTCGGCGTCAGGCGTGAGAGCGGAACTCTCGGTGTCGGTCGGCTCGACGCCGGCCGCCTCCGAACCTTCTGGCGATGGAGACTCTGCGGTCATGATGACCTCCTGGGCTCGGACGGTGGAAAGCACAGCTTGTCATGCGGGGCGCGACGCGAGCGCCCGTCGGCCGGCTTCCACGCCCTTGCTGCGGGCGCCGCCCAGGTCCGGTGCGTGCAGCTGCGAGGCGGAGGAAGGAGTCGGCGGAGCGTCGGCGACTGACGACAACGCCGCAGATGTGCGTGCCAGACCGCGCGTCTGCGGCCTGATACAGACGACAGGCCCTAGAGCGGGGACCGGCCGTTGACCGCGCCGTCGAGGTCGTCGGCGAGAGCCAGGCGGACGGTGATGCGCTTGCCGACCGGCTCGCGCTGCACCTCGAAGCCCTGGGCGACGGCCATCACGATCTCCAGGCCGTGCTGTCCGACCCGGCCGGCGTCCGCGGCCCGGGCCACCGGCAGGACCGGGTCGGAGTCCCACACCACGACCTCGACCAGGTCACCGAGGATCCGCAGATCCAGCAGCATCGGGCCAGGAGCGTATTTCAGGGCATTGGTCACCAGCTCGCTGACCACCAACCGGGTCAGGTCCAGCGCGCGCCGCGAAACGGGCAGGCCGTACTCGGCCTGAACGCGTGCGAGGAAGCCGGCGGCGAGATGGCGGGCCCGGGCGATGTCCTCACCCTCGCCGTCCAAAGCCATCGCGGTCTGTATGTCCACCTCCGGCGTGCTGCCGTCCTCGCCCACGGGAAGGGCATCCATCGCAACTGCCTTCACAGACCCACTCACGTCATGGCACGTACCCCGTATCCGCGGGATGACGCCAGGAGGGCCACCGTCGGCTCCTCGGTGCCGTCGGGTCACTGCAGGCGGCCGCCAGGGCTTGCAGAGACGGCTCACCGGGTCCAGGGCCGGATGTGCCAGGATTCCCGGTATGGAAGAGGACAGCGTGTCAGGTGCCGAGTTCGCCGCGTCGAGGGGACGACTGTCCGTCACGGCCGCCACCGACGGCGGCATCCGTGTGCTGAGCGTGACCGGAGAGATCGACCATCTCAGCGGCGAGGCCCTGCGCGAAGCCCTGGACGTTTCCGGCACGCCCCGTGTCCGCGTCGTCGTGGACATGCGGCAGGTGTCCTTCATGGACTCCGCAGGCATCAACATCTTCCTCACCGCCCACCGCTCGCTCACCCGAGCCGGCGGATGGTTGCGCCTGGCCGCGGTGGGGCCCACCGTCATACGCACGCTTCAGATCGTCGGCCTCGACACCGTCCTCGACATCCACGAAACCCGAGAACAAGCCCTGGCCGGATAAGAGGGCATCACCCACGCTCCCCCCTGCGTCACCCGCACGGCCGCCACATCCGCAGGTTCCAGCACCCACCTCCGCACCCGCCGTCGCCGCGCGCAGACCGGTCTCTTCTGCGGTGGACGGGCACCGCGGCTGCCGGCGGTTCGTGGTCCGCTCGCCCGCGCCCGAGGTGCGGTCTCCTTCGTCCCGAGTGACAGTGAACGCGGTACCGATGGGCTGCCGACCTCACCTGTCCTCCGAAGGGAAAACACGACATGTCGCAACGCAACACCGTCCTGCGCAGCATGCACGACCTGGGGCTGTCCGCCTGGTTCGGCGGCGCCTTGATGGGCGCGGTGGGCCTCAACGGCGCAGCTCTGGCAGCAGGGGAAACGCAGACGGGTTCCGCGCGGATCGCCAGCTCCGGCTGGGCGAAGTGGACCCCGGTGAACGCCGCTGCGATCGGCGCCCATCTGGTCGGCAGCAGCGGCCTGCTCGCGGCGAACGCGGCCCGAGTCGTCAGCCAGCAGGGCGTGGCCGCCTCCACCGTGGTGAAGACGGTCCTGACCGGAGCCGCCCTGGCGGCCACCGCGTACAGCCGGGTCCTCGGGAAGAAGATCGAACTGGCATCTTCCACCGACCCGGAAGACACCGCGAAGGCAGCCGAGCACCCCGTCGACACGGACAAGGCGCAGCGACAGCTCGCCATCCTGCAGTGGACGATCCCAGCCCTGACGGGCGGCATCGTGATCTTGAACGCCCTGCACGGAGAGCAGCAGCGTCCCGAAGAGCAGGCACGGGGAATGTGGCAGCGGGCCATGAGCCGAGCCCCGCACCTGCCGCCCATGCCCCACCTGCAGGACATCGGGTCCGTGCCGGACTGGCGCTGGATGCAGTCGCACGGGTCCAGGCAAGGCTGACCTCGGGGCTCCGCCGGTGCTTCGGCCGAGGCCGGGAGGGGTGAGGTGGGAGACCTCCGGGACAGTGACGTCCCACCCTGCCCGGCCTCGTCGGTCTGGAACCGCTACGCGGCCAGTGTCTCGCCCTCGCGGGAGACGCCCGTACGGTCGCCGTACCGCTCAAGCAGGGCCTCTGCCGCGTGCAGGGCCTGCTCGATGGTGCGCGCGCCGGTCATCACGCACAGGGTGTACGTGGCGTCCTCCAGAGCCCGGCTGGTGTGCCCGGTGGGCCGCACGTCGTGCTCGATCCGCGCGTGCTCGAAACGAGCCAGCACCGCACGCAACTCCTTCTCCGCCGGAAGGATCATGGTGAAACCTCTCCCCTCGCCAGCCCCACTCCCGTCGGGCAGAACTTCGCATGCCCCCCATTCGCTGGTTCACGCAGCCGAGATGTGAATGCGGCAGCACCTGCCGCGCTCGCCGGCCGCTTCGACAGGAGAGGGCCCCGGCCCGCCGCGGCCGCCGTGATACGCCGACCGGCGACGCAGGACGCGTCGGACCACCGGCCCGCCGCCCCCAGGGCGATCTCCCCCCGGTCCGACGAATGAGGTTGACTCGTGCCCCTGGCCCGACCATGACAGGAGCTACGACGTTGACCTACGACATAGCCGCTCTGCGCTCCCAGTTCCCCGCACTGGCCGCCGGGACCGTCCACTTCGACGGGCCCGGGGGCACACAGACGCCACAGCCCGTCATCGACGCGATCGCCGACGCGCTGGCACGGCCCCTGTCCAACCGGGGGCAGTACTCGCCGGGCGAGCGCAACGCCGAGGCCATCGTCACCGGGGCGCGTCAGGCCATGGCCGATCTGCTGGGCGCCGACCCGGCGGGTGTCGTCTTCGGGCGCAGCGCCACCCAGCTCACCTACGACGTCGCCCGCACCCTTGCCGCCTCATGGGCGCCCGGCGACGAGGTCGTCGTCACCCGCCTCGACCACGACGCCAACATCCGCCCCTGGGTGCAGGCGGCGGAGCAGGCCGGAGCCACCGTGCGGTGGGCCGAATTCGACCCCGCCACCGGGGAATTGACGACCGACGACATCCGTGCCGTCCTGTCAGGGCGCACCCGCCTCGTCGCCGTGACCGCCGCCTCCAACCTCATCGGTACCCGCCCCCCGATCGGCGAGATCTGCCGCCTGGCCCACGAGGCAGGAGCGCTCGCCCATGTCGACGGCGTCCACTACACCGCGCACACGTCGGTCGACTTGCCGGCGCTGGGAGCGGACTTCTTCGTCTGCTCCCCGTACAAGTTCCTCGGCCCCCACCACGGCGTCCTGGCCGCCCGGCCCGCACTGTTGGAGACCTTGCGCCCCGACAAGCTGCTGCCCTCCAGCGACGCGGTCCCAGAGCGCTTCGAACTGGGCACCCTGCCCTACGAGTTGCTCGCCGGTACCCGTGCCGCCGTCGACTTCCTGGCCGGCCTGGACCCGAGCGCGACAGGCACCCGGCGCGAACGCCTGACCGCCTCCTTCACGGCGCTCGAAGCGCACGAGGGCACCCTGCGCACCCGGCTCGGCGAAGGGCTGGCCACGCTCCCGGGCGTCACCATCCACTCCCGTGCCACCGACCGCACCCCCACCCTTCTGCTGACCTTCGAGCACCACGACACCACCGACGCCTACCGCTTCCTCGCCGCCCGGGACATCCACGCCCCTTCCAGCCACTTCTACGCCATCGAGGCCTCCCGCCACCTGGGCCTCGGCGACACCGGCGGCCTGCGCATCGGGCTCGCCCCCTACAACGACCCCGAAGACGTCGACCGACTGCTGGCGGCGCTGGCCGAGTTCCTGGAGAAGTGAGCGCGGACAGGCGGCGCCCGCAGGCTCCCTGGAAACGGCCCGGTGTCACCCCCCTCTCAGTGCCGTACGACGTGCGGGCGACGAGTTCGGGCACCGGTGTGATCAGGGATGGCTCAGCCTCCGGAGGTGTGCCCCCGGCGTGGCATCTGGGGAGACTTCGCAGCCTCCGCTTCCGCCTTGGCGTCGCTCACCGCGGCGGCGGCCTGCTTCCCGGCCTCGTCGGCAGCCGCGGCCGCGTCGAGCGAAGCCGTCCGGCCCGCGTCGAGCTCCGGCGTCCGGCCTTGACCCGGCGCGTGGTCGGCGCCGCCAGTGGCTGCTTCCTCGGACTGCGCAGCGGCGGGTGGAGTCTCCGCCGGCTGATCGCCGAACGCACGCGTGACGGTCCGGACCGCCTCGGTCAGCTCCCCGGGGATCACCCAGAAGGTGTTGTTGTCGCTGTTCGCCAGGTGCGGCAGCGTCTCCAGGTACTTGTAGGCCAGGATCTTCGGATCGGCATTGTTGCGATGGACGGCCTGGAAGACCAGCTCCACCGCCTTCGCCTCACCGTCGGCCCGCAGGATCATGGCCTGCTGCGCGCCCTGCGCCTCCAGGATGTCCTTCTGCTTCGTGCCCTCCGCGGTGAGGATCTTGGCCTGCCTCTCGCCTTCGGCGTGCAGGATGGCCGCGCGTTTGTCGCGCTCGGCCCGCATCTGCTTCTCCATCGCCTCCTTGATGGTGTGCGGTGGATCGATGGCCTTGATCTCGACACGGTTGACCCGGATGCCCCACTTGCCGGTGGCGTCGTCGAGGACGGCGCGCAGCCGGGAGTTGATCTCCTCGCGCGAGGTGAGTGTCTCCTCCAGGTCCATGCTGCCGATGACGTTCCGCAGCGTGGTCACGGTGAGCTGGTCGATCGCCTGCAGATAGTCGGCGACCTCGTAGGCCGCCGCCCGCGGATCGGTGATCTGGTAGTAGAGGACGGTGTCGATGTTCACCACGAGGTTGTCCTCGGTGATCACCGGCCTGGGGTCGGACGAGTAGACCTGCTCGCGCACGTCGAGTTTGGTGTTGATGCGGTCCGCGACCGGCACGACGAGGTTCAGCCCGGGTTGCAGGGTGCGGCGGTACCGGCCGAACCGCTCGATGTTGTAGCGGCGCGCCTGCGGCACGATCCGCACGGTGGAGACCACGAGGAAGACGACGACGATGACCGCCACGAGGGCGAGGATGACAACTGGCTCCACGGTGCCTCCGTTGCTGTGTGTTCAGCCGTTCATGGCAGAAGGGCACGTGGGTAGACGATCGCCGTGGCGCCTTCGATCTCCATGACGTCCACCAACGCGCCGACCGGGATCACCAGGCTCTCGTCGAGGGCACGGGCGGACCATTCCTCACCGGAGAGCTTGATCAGGCCACGGGTCGCCGTGACCTCCTGCATGACCTCGGCCCGTCGGCCGATCAAGGCGTCGCTGCCCTCGCGGGTGAGAGGTTGCTGGTCCATGTGCCGCAGCGCGACGGGGCGGATGACGACGAGTCCCACTGCCGCCGCTGCCCCGAGCGCCACGAGCTGGCCCAGCAGGCCGATGCCCACGCCGGCGACCACGGCGGCGACCAGCGCGGCGCCCGCGAGCAACCCGAGGACCAGCGTCAGGGTGAAGAACTCCGCGGCACCCAGTGCCGCGGCGGCGACCAGCCATACGAACCAGGGCATCGCATCGCCCTCCTTCAGAGGCCTCTCCTCCACGCTACCGCTCGACCACGCCGGGCAGAACAGGGACGACATCCGCGGCTGTCGATCGTCGGGCACTGCCCGGCCGGTGCAGCCCGGGTCACCCCAGGAGGTGGCGTTCCATCCAGTCCGCCGCGGCCCGGCGGAACAGGCGCCGGTTGTCGGCGCGCAGGAAGTCGTGGCCCTCGTCGCGCAGGGTCAGCAGCTCGGCGTGGATGCCCCGTTCCCGCGCTGCCCGTACGAACTGCCGGGACTCCCCCGGCGGCACGTTGGTGTCGTGTTCGCCGTGGACGGCCAGCACGGGGACGCGCAGCGCCTCGATGCGGCTCATCGGTGACAGCGCGCGCAGCAGCTCGCGGTCGCGCTCCGGGTGACCGTACTTGTGCGCCGCGGACTCGGCGATCCAGGGCTCCGTGCCGGCGAAGAAGGTCAGCAGGTCCGACATGCCGCAGACGGCGATGCCGGTGCGGAAGAGATCCGGGTGCCACACGAGGGAGGCGAACGTCAGATAGCCGCCGTACGAAGGGCCCATGACCGCCAGCCGCGTCGGATCGGCGGGGCCCGCGGTGACCGCGTGGGCCGCGCAGTCCGCGACGTCGTCGAACGCGGCGAAGCGGCCCGCGCCCAGGTCCGCGTCGACGAACGACCGGCCGTGGCCCAGGGAACCGCGGACGTCGGGGGCGAAGACGTCCAGGCCGCGCCCGAGCAGCTCGTGGTAGAGCGGGTGGAACACCGGGCGTTCCTGTTCCTCCGGCCCGCCGTGCAGGTGGATGACGCACGGTGCCGGTTCGTCGGCGGCGCGCCCCGGGGCCCTGTAGTACCAGCCGCTCAGGGGCAGCCCGTCCCGTGCCGTCAGGCGCAGCGGCACGGGACGTACCGGTGGGCGGCCCGGCGGGACGGCGTCCTCGTCCCGGGCTGACCAGGGCGTGCGGAGGGTGGAGACGCCTTCGCGGGCCCACCAGACACCCGGGCGGCGCTGGGATCCGGACAGGGCGAGCAGCAGTCGCCCGGCTCCGGCGGCGGTCACGCGGGTGACGACCTCGTGGGGCAGGGGAAGGGGGCGTGCCGGGCCGTTGCCGTCGGGAGCGTGCCCGGTGGGGAAGGTCTCGACGAGTTCCAGCTCGCTGACGCCCTGCACGTTCCAGGCCAGCGCGGCGGTACGGCCGTCGTGCGCGAACGCGAGGAGTTCGAGGTCGCTCGCGTCGCGTTCCGCCGCGACGGACGTGCGCTGCGGCCTTGCCTCGCCGTCCAGGGCGACGGCGAGGAGCGCCGCGTGCTCCCGCTCCGCGTCGCTGCGCAGCCACAGCGTCCGCCCGTCCGGGGAGAACCGTCCGATCCAGGGGTCACCGTCGGCGACCGGGAGGGCGAAGGTGGTCGCCGAGTCGCCGGTGCGGCGGACGACCGCCTCGCGCCGTCCGCGCGGCCCGCGGCGCAGCAGGACGAAGCGGCCGTCACGGCTCAGGTCGCACGCGCGCAGGGAGGCCGCGTGTGCCTCCCTGGTGAGCAGCACGGGGGACGCGAGGCCGTCGGGATCAATCAGGTAGACCGACAGGCCGCCGCCGGGCCGGGCCGCCGGAGCCGCGGTGCCGTCCGGCGTTCCGTCCGGCGCCGTCCTCGGCGTGGGATCGTACGCCGCCGGGCCGAGGAGGGTCGCGTGCCCGTCCCGGTCCGCCCAGTCGCCCCGCGGGCGGGCCCCGGCGTACAGGCCGTCCGCCGGGCCGTGGTCGGGCACGGGCTGCCCGGCGAGGCCCGGCGGCACGACGGCTGGGTCCGCGACGGTGACGGCGACGGCCGAACCGTCGTGCGCCCAGCACCCCAGGTAGGCGGAACTGGCCGGGTCGGCCCCGGCCAGGATGCGGCGGCCGGTGCCGTCGGGCCGGACGCACAGCACCCGGGTGTGTTCGCCCCCGCCGGGCGCGGTGGTGTAGGCGATCCAGCGGCCGTCCGGTGACCAGGACACCTCTTTGACGGGGTCCGGTGAGGAGTCGAGCAGGCGCACCTCGTCGCTGCCGACGGGTGCGGCCCACAGCTGGGGGACGCCGCCCCGGTCGCAGATGAAGGCCGCGTGGGTGCCGTCGGCGTCGGCGGAGGGGTACCAGCAGCCGTGCGCGCGCAGCCGGGTCACGGCGTCCGCGGGGCCGGCCGCCTCGGGCAGCGCGACGGAAGCCGGCGCGGCCGCGGCCTCGGAGGTGCCCGGCCGGTCCTGTGCCCGGCCGTCCCGGAGCGGCGCGGGGGCCGGGCCGGGTGTCCCGGGGGCGGGGAGGACCGGCTGCGGTCCGTCCACCTCCCGCACGGCCGGGTGATCGGTCACTTGATTCCGTGGTTCTGCAGCCATATCTCCAGCAAAGCTATCTGCCACAGGGCGTTCGCACCCCGCCTGGTGCGGTGCTCGTCGGGCGCCTGGAGGAGCTTGGCGACGTACGGCTCGTTGAACAGGCCGCGCTGCTTCGCCTCCGGTGCCTCGAGTGCCTCGCGTACCCGCTGCAGGACGGGTCCGGCCATGTGCCGGATGGCCGGTACCGGGAAATAGCCCTTGGGGCGGTCGACGACGTCGCGGGGCAGGAGCTTGCGGCCCGCCTCCTTCAGTACGCCCTTGCCGCCGTCGGCCAGTTTCAGTTCCGGCGGGCAGGCCGCCGCCAGCTCGACCAGTTCGTGGTCGAGGAAGGGCACGCGGGCCTCCAGGCCCCAGGCCATGGTCATGTTGTCGACTCGCTTGACCGGGTCGTCGACGAGCATCACGTGCGTGTCGAGGCGGAGTGCGGCGTCCAGCGCGGTCTGCGCCCCCGGTACCGCCATGTGACTGCGGACGAAGTCGCCCGAGACGTCGGCGTCGGGCAGCAGCTCCGGTCGCAGGATCTCGGCGAGGTCGGCGTGCGACCGGTCGAAGTAGGTCTCGGCGTAGCGTTCCGGTTCGCCCTCGCGGGAGACGTCGGCCAGCTGGGGGTACCAGTGGTAGCCGGCGAAGACCTCGTCGGCGCCCTGCCCGCTCTGCACGACCTTGACGTCCTTGGACACCTGCTCGGACAGCAGGTAGAAGGCGACCGTGTCGTGGCTGATCATCGGCTCGCTCATCGCCGCGACCGCCCCGTCGAGCGCCGTGGAGACCCGCTCGGACGGGATCATCATCCGGCGGTGGTCGGTGCCGAACTCCCGGGCCACGAGGTCGGAGTACAGGAACTCGTCCCCCTTCTCACCGCCCTCCGTCTCGAACCCGACGCTGAACGTCATCAGGTCGCGCTGGCCCTCGTCGGCCAGCAGGGCGACGATCAGGCTGGAGTCGAGTCCGCCGGAGAGCAGCACCCCGACGGGTACGTCGGAGACCATGCGGCGGCGCACGGCCGTGCGCAGCGCGTCCAGCACCGCGTCCCGCCATTCGTCCGGGCTCATGCCGTCGTACTCCGCCCGGCGGGTGTAGGACGGCTGCCAGTAGCAGTGGTCCTCGTGGGTGCCGTCCGGTTCGACGACCCGCACCGTGGCCGGGGGGAGCTTGCGCACGCCGTTGAGGACGGTGCGCGGCGCGGCGACCGTGGCGTGCCAGCTCAGGTACTGGTGCAGGGCGACGGGATCGAGGGAGGTGTCTACGTCGCCGGCGGCCAGGAGGGCGGGCAGCGTGGAGGCGAACCGGAGCCGGTGAGGTGTCTGCGCCAGGTACAGCGGCTTGATGCCAAGGCGGTCCCGGGCGAGGATCACCCGGCCGGTGCGGTGCTCCACGATCGCGAAGGCGAACATGCCGCGGAGGTGCTCGACGCAGGAGGTTCCCCACTGCAGGTAGGCGTTGAGCACCACCTCCGTGTCCGAGGTGGACTCGAAGCGGTGCCCGAGGCGGCGCAACTCCTCCCGCAGCTCGGGATAGTTGTACACGCAGCCGTTGAAGACGCCGGTGACCTCTCCCCGGGCGTCCGTCATCGGCTGCCCTCCCCGGTCCGACAGGTCGATGATCTTCAGTCTCCGGTGTCCCAGCGCCACCGCGCCGCGCGTCCAGGTGCCCTGACCGTCGGGCCCGCGGGAGGCGAGCCGGTCGGTCATGCGCCCGACGGCCGCCAGGTCGGGCCGCCGGCCGTCGAAGCGGATCTCCCCACTCAGACCGCACATGACGTCCCGCCTCCCTTCCGGAAACCGGCGGGCACCGGCGGTATCCGCCCTCCTGTCGGTATCGGGGCGGTGCTGCACAACATGATCAAAACCTTTCTGCACGGGGACAGGAACACGTGCTGCCACGGGGCAGGGCGCACGGGGGGGGGCGGCGCGATCCGAGAGGGCCGCGACGCCCGTGACGCCGAGGCGGCGAGCGCCTGCGGGCGGGGACACCGCGCGCGGGGACTGCGGGACCGGTGGCGCTTCCCTGACACGTACCGCTCATCAGGGGCCGACGGCCTCCGGCGTCCCGGACCCTGCGGAGGAGTGCGGTCCGCGCGCTGCGACGGCCGGGGCGAGCCCGCGGCCGGGCGGCGTGGACCGGCGGTGTGCGCGTTCGCCGCGGGTCTCGGCGATCAGCAGGTCGACGCAGCCGAGGAGATCCTCCTCCTGCGCCGTACGGCGGATGCGCCGGGCGGCGCTTCCGTCCACGAGGACCGCCTCGGCCAGCTCCCGGACGGTGTGCCAGTCCCCGTGGGCCTCCAGCGCGGGGCGCAGCCGGACGAGCAGCTTGCGCAGGATTTGGCGCGCGGGTGCCTCGCGGTGGGTCTCGGGGTCCACCAGGACGCCTTCGAGCCCGGACCGGGCGGCACGCCAGCTCGCGCCCCGCAGCCACTCGTGCTTTCCGGGACATTCGGGGCCGCGCCTGTCCAGCCGTTCGCGGGCCTCGGTGACCAGGGCGCGGAAGAGTCCGGCGATCAGCACGACGGTCTCGGCACGCGGACAGGCGTCGCAGATGCGCAGTTCCAGCGTTCGCAGACGGGCGGAGGGGCGGACGTCGTAATAGATCATGCCCGGGTCGCTGATGACCCCGGCCCGCATGAAGTCCTCCACCGCCGCGTCGTACTCGGCCGCGTCGGCGAAACAGCCGGCCGGACCCGCGGTGGGCCAGCGCTGCCACACCATGGAACGCCAGCTCGCGTACCCCGTGTCGGCGCCCTGCCAGAAGGGCGAACTCGCGGAGACGGCCAGCAGCACGGGCAGCCAGGGCGAGACCTCGCACATGACGTGTACGGCGGTGTCGCGGTCGGGAACGTCCACGTGGACCTGGGCGCCGCAGATGAGCTGCTCGTCGGCGACCTTGCGGTACTCGTCGGCCATGTGGTGATAGCGGGCGTCGGCCGTGGGGCGCGCCGCGGCGGCGGGTGCCAGCGGGGCCGTCCCCGCGGCCACCACGGCCAGCCCCTGCGAGGACGCCGCCGCGTCCAACCGCCGTCTCAGTCGGACGAGGTCCGTGTACAGATCGTGCAAGGACGTGTGCACCGCGCTGTTGGTCTCCACCGTGCACTGGTGCAGTTCCGTCGTGAAGGTCTGCCGGGGAAGCCGACGCAGGATCGCGTCGGCGCGTGGCACGAGCAGTCCGCTCTCCACCTCCAGGACGTGGAACTCCTCCTCCACCCCGATACGCATGCTCACAGTCACTCCTAGGGATCCGAGCCGCTGCCCTCAGGGGGGGGTACGAGACCCGGCCCTGGACGATGGGCGGCTGTGAGCCTGCGGGTTCCCAGCTCACTCGTGGATAAGCCCAGAACTGCTCAGGTGTCACTCCGACCCCACAGATGAGCACGGCACAGCCGCCCCCTGGTCGTCACCGAGTACCCGTTGCCCCGCCAACCATGAGGCGTTTCCGGCGGGAGCCGAGGGCTGGAGGCGGACCGGAGCGGCGACCGGGGCCCGGCGCCGCTCACAGGCCCCGGACCGCGTCCCGCGCCGACCGCCAAGGCTGTGCAGCCACCGCCACCCGGCCGTGGCCATTCCCCCCGTCGGTCATCGGGCACCTGGCGAACAGTCGCTGCCCGCGGCGGCGGTGGCGGATGCGGAGCGTCGGGCGTCAGGTGCGGCGGGCCGCCCAGACCGTGCGTTCCGTGCGCATGGTCAGGTCGTCGCGGTGCAGGACGCTGTACGGGCTGTCGGTGTCGAGGAGCCGGTCGAGCGCGGCGAGGTCCTCGCGGGAGAGTGCCTCGACGACGGCGCCGCGCAGGCGCTGGAGGCCGCTGAGGGCGTAGCGGCTGACGGCCGCGTTGCCGAAACCGGTGATGGTCGCGGTGATGGTGCGGTGGCCCTCCACCGTGAACCCGGCGTCGGCGAGCAGCGGGGCCCAGTCGGCGCCGCGGTGGGGCATGTGTGCGGCCTGCATGCGGTCGGTGACGGCGTGGAGGCGCTCTTCCAGGCCGGGCCGGTCCTCGGGAGCGCTCGGGGGCAGGAAGCGCGGGAAGCCGGACAGCTCCACCACGGCGAACAGGCCGCCCGGCGCGAGCAGGTCATGGACGCCGCGCAGGACGCGGTCGGGGTAAGTCATGTGGTGCATCGAGGCCGACGCCCACACGAGATCCGGTGAGCCGAGATCGGGCCATCCGACGGCGTCGAGGTCGGCCTGCACGGTACGCACCCGCTCCTCCACGTCGCGGGCGCACGCCTTGGAGCGCAGGCGCCGGAGATGCTCGGACGAGTTGTCGACGGCGGTGACGTGTGCGTCGGGGAAACGGTCGAGGAGGGCGAAGGTACCCGCCCCGGTGCCGCAGCCCAGGTCCACGATCCGGCGAGGAGCGTTCTCCACGGGGAGCCATGCGGTGATGGAGGCCGTGTGTTCGGCGAGGACCTCGGCATCCAGGTCGAGGATGTCCGCCTGGCCGCCGGCTCCGTACTGCTGGTCGGGGCCGGGCGAGGCGTGGTGGTGCGGGGGCGAGGCGTGGTGGTGCGGGTGGGCGTGAGTCATGCCTTCACCGTAGGACGTTCATGCGCCTGGAGCACGACCTCTCCCGATCAACGCAAGGTGATGGCCCGGGCCGTTGCGCACCGCGCAAGGTGCCGCACCTGGGCGAGGCCGTCTCGCGGACGCGTCGTCACGCGGGGCTCCGTTTCGTGCCGCCGTCCGGATCCTCGTTCTGGTGGCCCCGGCGGGCGTCACGGTCGAAGATGCCCAGGATCTCGCAGGGCCCGCCGGCGACGCCGATGGCGTGCGGCATCATCGTCGGGAACTCGGCCGCCTGGTTGGTCTCGATGCGGAAGCGGCGGTGGCCGAGCATGAGGATCGCGGTGCCGGACAGGACGACGAGCCATTCGCGCCCGGGGTGGGCACGCATGCGCGCCGGGTTCTCCGGTGGCGGTTCGACCAGGCGCTGGCGCACCACGCTCATGCCCGGGTCGCCCTTCACGGGCCAGCGCATGCGCCCTTGGGCCGCGTCGATCGTCGGGCTGATGACGACATCGTCGGTAGCCGTCTCGACGAGCTGGTCGAGCGAGGTGTCCAGAGCGCGGGCGAGCGTGACGAGCTGGTCCAGGGCGAGGCGGCGCTGCCCGTTCTCGATACGGCTGAGCGAGGACTGGCTGAGGTTCGCGCGGCCGGCCAGTTCCTCCAGCGACCAGCCCTGCGCCACCCGCAGAGCGCGGATGCGTTTGCGTACGAGGCTGTCCAGATCCTCGGGTTCTTGCGTCATGAGCAAGATTGTATGCCCTGACCGCAACGCGGGCGGAGCGTCGTGGGACTCGCAGGGCGGCATCGCCCCCTGACCTCTTTCTCCGGGCCTGACGCCCAGGAGTACCACTCCCCGGGGGCGTGCGCACGCAAATTTGCGTCGATCAGTCACCGCATTGCAGATGAGGAACGCCAATTGAGCGCTGCCACGCGCTCGTTCGGACCCTCGTCTCGGGTTGCGCGCCCATTCCCGCTGGCAGGTGGTCTCGTACGGACCGTGAGGAAACACGTAAGCGCCCGCAAGTACCGCAAGCGGCTTGCGGGCGAACTACCGCTTCTTCCGGGGCCGTTGACAAAGCAGAGGCCCGCTAGAAATCTGTTGAACGAGGTTTCCGCAAAAAATCGACCGATCATCTGAAATCGCGAACAAGCCCTGCGCGATCCGCAGTGGAGATCGTCTCCCCCTGCACCACCCCTCCGGCCTGTCGCGCTCCCGCACCCCACGGAACTGAGGACCTCATGCGATGGAGACCCCTCGGCCGCCGGTCAGTGACCGGTGCCGTCATAGCCGCGCTCACGACCACCGGGCTGATACCACTGGCCTTCTCGTCACCCGCCCATGCCGCCGATCCCGCCGACACCGGGGGGACCGCTGCCGCGGCCGACGCCAACCTCGCGCTGGGACGTCCGGCCACGGCGGGCGGCTCGAACGGCGGCTACACCGCCGTGAACGTCACCGACGGCGTCCAGGCCTCCTACTGGGAAGGGCCGGCCGGCTCGTTCCCGCAGTGGGTCCAGGTCGATCTCGGAGCGACCCGCACGATCGACCGGGTGGTGCTCAAACTGCCCGCCGCCTGGGAGGGCCGCAAGCAGACGCTGTCGGTGCAGGGCAGCGCCGACGGCACCGGCTTCCGCACGCTCTCGGCCTCCACGGACCGGACGTTCGACCCCGCCCGGACCAACACCGTCCAGGTCGACCTCTCCTCCCCCACCACGACGCGCCACGTCCGCGTCCACATCACCGGGAACACCGGCTGGAACGCCGCCCAGCTCTCCGAGCTGGAAGTGCACGGCGACGACGGCGGCACCACCCCTCCGCCCGCCGGCACCAACCTGGCCCGCAACAAGCCGGCCGAGGCCACCTCGTCGGTCCACACCTTCGTCGCCGCCAACGCCACCGACGACTCCACGTCCACCTACTGGGAGGCGGCCGGCCACCCCTCCGACCTCACCGTCAAGCTCGGCGCCGACGCCGACATCGAGGCGGTGGTGGTCAGGCTCAACCCGGACCCGGTCTGGGGTCCGCGGACCCAGGGCATCCAGGTGCTGGGCCGTGCGCACTCCGCGAGCGGCTTCACCTCGCTGAAGGACCGTGCCGACTACGCCTTCAGCCCGTCCCGCGACAACAACTCGGTGACCATCCCGGTGAGCGGCCGCGCCTCCGACGTACGGTTGCGCTTCTTCTCCAACACCGGTGCTCCCGGCGGCCAGGTCGCCGAGTTCCAGGTCGTCGGAACGGCCGCGCCCGCGCCGGATCTGACCGTCACCGGCCTGGACTGGACGCCCTCGGCCCCGTCCGAGCGGGACGCGGTGACCGTGCGCGCCACCGTGCGCAACGCGGGCACGGCCCGCTCGGCCGCCACCACCGTCGAGGCCGGCCTCGAAGGCACCGTCGCCGGCAGCGGGAACGTCCCCGCGCTCGACCCGGGTGCGTCCACCACCGTGGCCGTCGCGGCGGGCACCCGCCCGGCCGGCGACTACTCCGTCTCCGCCGTGGTCGACCCACGCGGCACGGTCGCCGAACTCGACGACAGCAACAACAGCCGCACCGCCGCGACCCGGCTGGTCGTCGGCCGGGCGCCGGGCCCCGACCTCGAAGTCAGGGGCATCACCACCAACCCGGCCGACCCGGCCGCCGGCTCACCCGTCTCCTTCACCGTGGCCGTGCACAACCGCGGCACGAGCGCCGCGGCGGCCGGTTCCGTCACCAGGCTCCAGGCCGGCTCGACCACCCTCGACGGCACCACCGGTCAGGTGGCGGCCGGAGCCACCGTGAACGTGGCGATCGCCGGAACGTGGAGGGCGACCAGCGGCGGAGTCACCCTGGCCGCGACCGCCGACGCCACCGGAGTCGTCGACGAGACCAACGAGAACAACAACGTGCTGACCAAGTCGCTGGTGGTCGGCCGGGGCGCCGCCGTCCCGTACACCGAGCTGGAGGCCGAGGACGGCCGCTACCAGGGCACGCTGCTCACCGCCGACGCCAAACGGACCTTCGGGCACACCAACTTCGCCACCGAGTCCTCGGGCCGCAAGTCCGTCCGGCTCGACGCGACCGGACAGTTCGTCGAGTTCACCTCGACCGCGCCCGCCAACTCCCTCGTGGTGCGCAACTCGGTTCCGGACGCGGCACGCGGCGGCGGCGCGGACGCCACCATCAGCCTGTACGCCGACGGCACCTTCGTACGCAAACTCACGCTCTCGTCGAAGCACAGCTGGCTGTACGGCAGGACCGACGACCCGGAAGGGCTCACCAACACCCCCGGCGGCGACGCCCGGCGGCTCTTCGACGAGTCGCACGCCCTGCTGACGCAGACCTACCCCGCCGGCACCAAGTTCCGTCTGCAGCGGGACGCCGGCGACACGGCGGCGTTCCACGTCATCGACCTCGTGGACCTGGAGCAGGTCGCGCCCCCGGCCGAGAAACCGGCGAACTGCACCTCGATCACCGAGTACGGGGCCGTCCCGAACGACGGACTCGACGACACCGACGCCCTCCAGCGGGCGGTGACCGCCGACCAGAACGGCCAGATCTCCTGCGTGTGGATCCCCGCCGGGCAGTGGCGCCAGGAGCAGAAGATCCTCACCGACGACCCGCTGAACCGCGGCCAGTTCAACCAGGTCGGCATCCGGGACGTGACCGTCCGGGGTGCGGGCATGTGGCACTCCCAGCTCTACACGCTCACCCCGCCGCACCAGGCCGGCGGGATCAACCACCCCCATGAGGGCAACTTCGGCTTCGACATCGACCACAACACCCAGATCTCCGACATCGCGATCTTCGGCTCGGGCACCATCCGCGGCGGCGACGGCAACGCCGAGGGCGGGGTGGGCCTCAACGGCCGGTTCGGCAAGGGCACGAAGATCACCAACGTGTGGATCGAGCACGCCAACGTCGGCGTGTGGGCCGGCCGCGACTACTCCAACATCCCCGAACTGTGGGGCCCCGGCGACGGGCTGGAGTTCTCCGGCGTACGCATCCGCAACACCTACGCCGACGGCATCAACTTCGCCAACGGCACCCGCAACTCCACCGTGTACAACTCGTCCTTCCGCAACACCGGGGACGACGCCCTCGCCGTCTGGTCGAGCAAGTACGTGAAGGACACCTCGGTGGACATCGGCCACGACAACCACTTCCGGAACAACACGGTCCAACTGCCGTGGCGGGCCAACGGCATCGCGGTGTACGGCGGCTACGGCAACACCATCGAGAACAACGTCGTCGCCGACACGATGAACTACCCGGGCATCATGCTCGCCACCGACCACGACCCCCTGCCGTTCTCCGGGCAGACCCTCATCTCCGGCAACGCCCTGCACCGAACCGGCGGCGCGTTCTGGAACGAGGCCCAGGAGTTCGGCGCCATCACCCTCTTCGCGCAGGGACAGGACATCCCCGGCGTCACCATCCGTGACACCGAGATCCTCGACTCGACGTACGACGGCATCCAGTTCAAGACGGGTGGCGGCGCGATGCCGGGCGTGAAGATCACCGATGTCCGGATCGACGGCTCCAACAACGGCTCCGGCATCCTCGCCATGAGCGGGGCCCGAGGCAGTGCCACCCTGACGAACGTGACGATCACCGACTCGGCCGAAGGGAGCGTACTGATCGAGCCGGGCTCCCAGTTCACCATCACCGGCACACCCAACGGGGCGTCCGCGGCCCGTACGAAGCACTGAGCCCACGGCCTCCGGCCCCCTCGACCGGGGCCGGAGGCCTGTCGCCGGTGCGGCGACCGTCCTCATCGCCTCCCTGCCGCGGCGCTAGGTGCGGCGCCGTGCGCCCTGCCGTTCCCGGCCCTCGTCACGGGCCTGCTGGAAGGCCTCGGCGATCGTCTCCGCCGCACCGGACAGCGCTCCCTTGGTCTTGCCCCGGGCGCCGGACTCGGTGACCTTTCCCGCGAGGTCCGTGAGCCCGGCCGGCTTGCGCGGCCCGGCCTCCAGGTCGAGGCGGTTGCACGCCTCGGCGAAGCGCAGGTAGGTGTCCACGCTGGCCACCACGATCCGTATGTCGATCTTGAGGATCTCGATGCCGACGAGGGAGACGCGCACGAACGCGTCGATCACCAGCCCGCGGTCGAGGATGAGTTCAAGAACGTCGTAGAGGCCGCTGGAACCGCCCCCGCCACCCTGCTGCGTCGCGACGGTCATCGCGTTCACCCTTCGTCGCCTGCGTCGTCTCTCCGCGTGATCCTTTCGGCGCTGCCCTGCCTGGGGCAGGCTTGGCATGCGAATGACCGCTATTCGCCGCATCAAACGCACGTACGACCCTCCGAAAGGGGACGCGGCGGTCCGCAGCCGCCCTTTCGCGTGGTCAGGAGGGCCTGGCCAGTACGCGGTTGAGGGCACTGGCGGGATCGCTCGTGAGGGTCTCCCAGGTGCCCTCTTCCGTGATGCGGCCCTGGTCGAGGACGGCGATGCGGTCGGCGCGGCGGATCGTGGCCGGCCGGTGGGCGATGACGATCGTGGTACGGCCCTCCTCCCGTAGCGCGGCGGACAGTTGAGCGTCACCGGTGTTGTCCAGGTGGGCGGTGGACTCGTCCAGGACGAGGACGCGCGGGCGGACCAGCAGCGCACGGGCGAGGGCGATGCGGGCCCGCTGCCCTCCCGAGAGGGTGGCGCCGCGCTCCCCGACCAGCGTGTCCAGCGCGGCGATGCGGTCCACACCGCACCGGCGCGCCACCGCGGCGAGTTCGTCGTCGTCCGCCTCGGGGGCGGCGAGCCGCAGGTTCTCGGCGAGGGTGCCGTGGAAGAGGGGGGTGTCCTGTCCCACGAGGACGACCGCGCGCCGCAGTTCGGGGTCGCTCACGTCCCGGACGTCCACGGCCTCGCCGTGACCGGACAGCAGCTGCACCTCTCCCCGGGAGGGGTCCCAGAACCGGGCCAGCAGGTGGGCGCAGGTTGACTTGCCGGCGCCCGAGGCACCGACCAGGGCGAGGGTCCGCCCCGGAGGGACGGTCAGGTCCACACCGTCCAGGACGGGCTGTCCGCCGTAGTCGAACCGCACGCCCTGCAGCCGGACGCCCAGCGGCCCCGGTGGCAGGGGGCGGGGCGCGGTGGGCGGCGGGGCGAGTGCCGGAGCCTTGACGGCCGCGCCGACACGGGCGGCCGCGGCGCGCAGGGTCACGGCCTGGCTCAGGGCGCGGGCGGATTCCGCGACCGGGCCGAGGACGGACAGGGCCAGGGCCATCGCCGCCGGGGCCCACGCGCCGTGCAGCCGTCCGGAGGTCACGGACTGCGCCGCCGCGGCGACGACGCCGAGGACGGCGGCCACGATGAGGAGGTCGCGAACCGCGGCGGCGACCGCCTCCCAGGTCGCCTCGGCGCGCTGCGCGTCGCCCACCTGCCGTCCGCGGTCCGCCAGCTCGCGGCGGCGTGCGGCGAGCCGGCCGAAGGCGAGCAGTTCGCGCAGTCCGTCGACGGTCTCCACCGTGTCGGCCGACAACCTCGCCGTGGCCGCGCGGGTGCGGCCGCCGTGTGCCGCGCGGGTGCGGGCGTCGGCGAAGGGTGCCGCGGCGAGCAGGGCCGCGACCGGCAGTACGGCCGCCAGCAGCCACGGTTCCACCACGGCGAGGACCAGGGACCCGCCGGTGAGGACGGTTCCCGAGGCCAGGAGCTGGGCGGTGGTGTGGGCGTAGAAGAACTCCAGTGCCTCCACGTCGGCCATGGCGGTGGCGGCGAGGTCGCCGCTGCGCCGGCCCGCCACCCGGGCGGGCGCGCTGCGGGCGAGTCCGTCGAAGACGCGCACCCGCAGCACGGCCAGCACCCGGTAGGCCAGGTCGTGCGAGAGGTCCATCTCCCGCCAGGTCGTCAGGGCGCGGACGAGGACCAGGGCGACGAGCGCGGTGACAGCGGTGGCCGAGGGGGCCCGCCCTTCGATGACCGCGGTCCCCACGGTGTGCGCGGCCAGGGTCAGCAGCGCGACGAGAGAGCCCTGTTCGAGGAGAGCGGCGGCGCAGGTCCGGGCCGTCATGGCGCGGTGTGCGGCGAGGGCGGGCAGGAGGGCTCGCAGGGCGCCTCGCGCGGGTACGTCGGCGTCGGTGGTGGCGGTAGTGGCGGCGGCGGTGGTGCTCATGCGGCGAGTTCTCCTCGGTGGGCGCGGCCGGCGTGGACCAGGCGCGTGTAGACGCCACCGGCCTCCACCAGGTCGGCGTGCGCGCCGATGGCGTCCACCCGTCCCTCGTCGAGGACGACGATGCGGTCGGCGTGCCGGACGGCGGCCAGCCGGTGGGCGACCACCAGGACGGTCCGGCCGCGCGCGGCGTTCGTCAGTTCCCGGACGATGTCGGCTTCGCGGCGTTCGTCGACGGCGCTGGTGGCCTCGTCGAGGACCAGCACCGGGGCGTCGGCGAGCAGGGCCCGCGCGAGGGCGAGTCGCTGTCGCTGGCCGCCCGAGAGGGTGGCGCCGCGTTCGCCGAGGACGGTGGCGTAGCCGTCGGGAAGGGCCGCTATCTCGTCGTGGATGCCGGCGACGCGCGCCGCCCGGGTCAGGTCGTCGTCGGTGGCGCCGGGCCGGGCCAGGCGCAGGTTGTCGGCGATGGTGGCGTGGAAGAGGTAGGTCTCCTGCGAGACGACGGCGATGCCCTGCCGCAGCGAGTCGAGTGTGTACGCGGTGGTGGGGCGCCCGTCGAGCGTGATGCGGCCCTCCTGCGGGTCGTGGTGGCGCAGCAGCAGGGCCAGCAGCGTGGACTTGCCCGCGCCGGAAGGGCCGACGATCGCCGTCGTGCGTCCCGCCTGCGCGGTGAAGGAGACGCCGCCGAGGACGGGCGCCGGTGTGCCGTCGTACGTGAAGCGGACGTCGTCGAACCGCACTTCGGGCGGGGCCGTCCAGTGGGCGGGGGTCTCTCCGGTGTCGGGGACGGCCGGCTCCGCGGTGCGCAGGGCCGCGAGGCCGTCCGCGGCCGACACCCCCAGGTACCCGGCGTGCCATTCGCGGGCCAGGTCGCGGACCGGCCGGAAGCACTCCGAGGCCAGCAGCAGCACCAGATAGGTGCCGGTCGCCGTGGTGGAACCGGTGACGGCCGACCAGCACGCCAGGAGCGCGGCGGCGACGGTGCCGCCCTGGATGGCCAGGTCGGTGATGGCGGTGTCGACCAGGGACACCCGCAGTTTGGCGACGGTCGCGCGGTGCAGCGCGGCGGACCGCTCCTCCAGGCGGGCCCGGGTGCGCGCGACCGCGCCGGCGGCACGCAGGGCGGGCATGCCCTGGAGCGCCTCCAGGTAGTCGGCACCGAGCCCTTCGTAGGTGTCCCAGTGCTCCTTGCCGCGGGCGGCCAGGAGCCGGTCCCAGGCGCGCGGCCCGGCGAGGGCCAGCAGCAGGGCGGGGACCAGGCCGAGGAGTGCCCACGGTTCGACCACGGTCAGGGCGGTCAGTACGAGGGGCGGCACGGTGAGGGTGATCAGGAGCTGGGGCAGGTAGCGGGAGACGTAGGCGTCGACGCCCTCGACCCCGTCGACGAGCGTGGTGCGCACGGCTCCGGCCCGGGCGGTGGTCAGATGGGCGGAGCCCAACCTGCCCAGGTGGGTTAGGAGTTCGTCCCGCAGGGCCACCCGGACCGCGGCCCCGGCACGGGTGGCGGTGCGCCGCTGCCACACGGAGAGTCCCGCGCGGGCGGCGACGACGGTGAGCACCGCGGCCAGCAGCCACGGGAGCCGGCCGGTGTCCCCGCGGGCCAGGTCGGCGAGCGCGAGGGCCAGCAGCGCGGCCTGCGCCAGGTGGGTCAGGGTGACGGCGCCCTGCAGGAGGGTGGCCGCGAGCAGGGGGCGCCGGGCGCGTCCGGCGGCGCGGCGCAGTTCGGGGTGGACGATCACGTGGTGTTCTCCTCGTCGGCGTGACAGGTGCCGAGGGCCAGTCCGTGGACGACGAAGTCCCGGCCCGGGGCGGCTCCCAGGGCGGCGCCGAGGTCCGCCTGCTGCCAGGAGCCGACGGGCCGGGCCGCCAGCCCGTGGCGCTGGGCGGTGACATGGGCCAGGTGGACGGCGAAGCCGGCCCGGAGGTGGGCGCGGCGGATGTGCGGGGCGTCGGCGTCCGCGGGACAGCCGCGGGCGAGCAGGACGGCGCCCGCGTCCGCGAGCCACGCCTGGCCCGCCGCCCAGACCGCGAGCGTCGGGCGGGCCTCTCCGGCCGCGATCCGCCGCAGGGCCGTGCCGTCGGCGGACAGTGCCACCAGGGCGGGCTGTGGCGGGCCCACCGCGGCGCACCAGCGCAGGTCGCCGGTGCCCGCCCCTGCGGCGGCGGTGAGGACCGCCCGCAGGGCGTCCCGGGGCGGGGTGCCGGGCATCGGTGGTGGGGTACTGCGGCGCGCCAGCAGCTCGGCGGGGGTGGGCGGACCCACCCCCGCCTGCGAGTCCGGGACGGGGGTGCCGCCGTCGGGGCGAGGGGCACGGGCGCCTGCATCCGGGCGCGGGACGCGGGTGCCACCCTCCAGGCCCGGGACGCGGGCGCCTGCATCCGGGTGCGGAACGCGGGCGCCGCCGTCGGGGCGCGGGACGCCGGTGCCACCATCCAGGCCCGGGACGCGGGCGCCTGCATCCGGGTGCGGAACGCGGGCGCCGCCGTCGGGGCGCGGGACGCGGGTGCCACCCTCCAGGCGCGGGACGCCGGTGCCACCCTCCAGGCGCGGGACGCCGGTGCCACCATCCAGGCCCGGGATGCCGATGCCGCCATCCGGGTGCGGAACGCGGGCGCCGCCGTCCGGGTGCGGGACGCGAGTGCCTGCGTCCCGGTGCAGGATGCGGGCGCCTGCATCCGGGTGCGGGACGCCGGCGCCGTCATCCAGGCACGGGACGCGAGTGCCGTCGTCCGGGGGCGGGACGCGCGTGCCCGCGTCCGGGGGCGCCGGGCTCCGCTCGCCGGGCGGTGGGATGTGCACGGTGGCCAGTGGGGTCTCGGTGAGACCGTCCAACCGGACCTCGGGCTCGTCCGTGCCCAGCGCGCGGGCCGCGAGGAACAGGGCCGCTGCGGCGTGCCCGGTGTCCAGCAGCAGCAGCGGCCAGGCTCGGTGGCCGTAGTGGGAGGAAGTGCGCCGTGCGGTGACGGAGAGTTCGGCCGTCACACCCGGCGGTGTGCCCTCGGGTTGCGGGCCGAGGCGGTGGACGCGGTGACGCAGCGGGTCATAGCCGTAGCGGCCCGGCGGCAAGGAGCAGCCCGCGCCGACGACGAGCTGGGTGTCCACCGGGTGCAGCGCACCGGCGGAGGAGACGGGCCTGAGGCGTCCGGTGTCGTCCGCGGCGGCCAGCGACAGACGCAGCAGCATCCCCAGGTCGAGGCCGGTCGGGCTCGCCTGCGCGAGGGGGCGCGGCGGTCCGGGCCAGGCCCGGACCGCTTGCCCGGCGGGTGTGTCGGGCCCGGGTGGCTCCGGGGAGCGTGCGCGGGCGAGGGCGGCGACGAGGTCCACGGGACGGTCCTCGCGGAGGTCTTCCACGGCTGCGGCCCTCACATGTGCGGCGGAGGCGCCAGCGTGAAGTCCTCCGGCGCGCTCGGCGGGCTCGTGCGCCATCCTCGGGTGACGGCGGCCTCGGCCAGGCGCGGGCAGCCGAAGTAGCCGAAGGCGGCCGGGGCGTTGGGCAGCAGTCCGGAGACGAGGACCCGGGCGACGCGCAGGGCCGTCTCGGCCACGTCCTCGGTGGTGAGGTCGAAGGTCATGACACGGTGGCCGCCGGCCTGCAGCACGGCGTCCAGCCGCTGCCGGCTGCCGGGTTCGATCTCGTCGACGGACACCGTCCCGAGCGCGGGCTCGGTGAACCGTCTGGCCTCGGGGGCCATCCTGGCGTCCAGCCACACCTGCACGTGTGCGCCCAGGTCCCGTACGTGCTCGAACTGCCCGCCGCACGCGTCGAGGTAGCGGCCGTCGGCCCGGTGGTCGAGGTACAGCCCGCGGGCGAGCAGCCCGGCCTCCACGGCCTGGAACACCCAGCCGTCCGGGTCGGTCAGGCCCTGGGTGAAGACCCAGGTGTGGACGGCTTCCAGGACGGCCTTGCGGGCGGCTTCGGCCGGGTCGTACTTGCAGGCGAAGCCGGCGGCGTACAGGCCGAGGCGCGGGTCGTGCACGAGGGCGGCCATGCAGGGGGCGAACTCCGAGTGCATCTCGACGATGTGGACGTCGAAAGCGGAGCCGGCGAGGTCCTCGGCGAGGCCGGGCACGCTCGCCGGGTCGATGCCGCGGGCCGGGCCGTCCAGATGCCACCACAACTCCAGGGCGTCGCGTTCGACGATCTCCAGCAGGCCGCGTTCGACGGCGTCGTCGAAGCCCTGTCCGGTGGCGATCCCGGCGTAGTTGAGGTGGTGGGTGCGGGGCAGCTCGCGCAGTTCGCCCTGGCGCCAGTTGAGGTGGGTGAGCGCGACGGGCGCCCAGACCTCCGTCGTCCCGCCGCCGGGCAGCAGTTCGCTGCCGCGGGTCCACAGGGCCGGGGTGCCGGGGGTCAGCCGGCGGTAGGGGAACTTCTCCCGGGCGTACTGCCAGTCGGCGTAGGCGGGCAGGTCCCCCGGGCCGTAGAGCCGCAGACCCTTGTCGGCCAGTTCGGTGGCGGTGGCCCGCACGGGGGCGTCGGGGTGGCCGGGCGGCGGCACGCGGTTGCCGCAGTAGCGTTCCACCCCTTCGGCTATCGCGGCGACGCGGGCTTGTGCCGGGTCGCCGAAGGTGGTGCCGAGGGAGACCCGGTCGGCGGGCCAGAGCCCGTGTCTGCGGGCATCGGATATCTCGGCCGTGAGGGCGGTGTACCGGGGCGGGGCGCCGGCGGGGTGTTCGACGGGTTCCACCTTGCGGACGATGCCGCAGACGGGGTCGACGAGTGCTTCCAGCGGCAGCGTCGTCATCTCAGGATCTCCTCCGCGGGGTCGACGGGGGTGGGGCGGGACGGGAGCACGGGCAGGATCAGCTCCACACTGTCCGGATCGATCTCTCGCCGGGAGGCGTGCAGCCGGGTGGCCGCCACCGGGTCGTGCCCGGTGTGCGGGTTGCGGGCGTGGGCCGGGAAGTGGTGTCCGGTGATCTCCAGGCGCAGCCGGGTCCCGGCGGGCAGCCGGCGCGCGATCCGGCCGAGGCCGATGGCGAACGCGGCCTGGCGTCCGGCCGCTTCGGCGCGCCGGACGATCCCGACGGCGAGTCGCTCGGCGGCCCCTTGCGGTGTGAGGGCGACCAGCCGGGCGGCCCAGTCGGCGGACGGCGTGTGGGCCGTGGCCCGAAGGTGGACGTGCACGGGGCCGACGAGGTCGAGGGGACGCGGCAGCGGCGGGGTGACCAGCAGGCAGCGGTCGGGCGGGCCGTCGTCGGGCACGGTCAACGAGTCGGAGCGCACGGGCCGTTCGGGGTCGGCGGTGAAGACGGCTCCGCGCAGCAGCCGCGGCCGTCGGGCGCGCGGTTCGCCGTCCGTACCGGCGGGCAGCCACAGGTCGGCCCCGCCCAGGCCTTGGGCGCCGTGGCGGCCGGGGGCGAGTTCGCCGTTCAGGGCGCGGCGTGCCCAACGTACATACAGTGCGCCGAGGTTGATCCGGTGGGCCGGGCCGGCGTCGGGTCCGGGCGTGCTGCCGGGGCCGTGCCCCCAGGGGCCCAGCAGCATCCGCGCCGAGGGTCCCGCCCAGGCCTGCCACAGTGCGACGGTGTCCTCGGTGAAGTGGTCGTGGTGGCCGCCCACCGCGAGCAGGGGTACGGCGGCGTGCGCCGCACGCGCGATCAGGCGCCCGCGGTCGCGGTGGCGCCACAGGCCCACCCAGGAGGGCAGGGCGCGGCCCAGCCGTTCGGGCAGGCCGGTGAGCGGCAGGTGGGTGAGGAGGCCGGGGTCCTCCGCGAGGGCCTTGTCCAGCGCCTGTTCGTCGGAGTCGGGCCGGTCACCGTGGGCGGCCCACCATCCGGCGCGGGACAGCAGCCGCTCCACGCCGGACGTCTCGCGGGCCGTCTCCGCCGGACCGAGGGCGGGCACGGCCGCGAGGACCGCGTCGGGCCGGGCGTCCTCGGGCACGTCGAGGGCGAGGACGAGGGCGCAGTGGGCCGCGTAGGAGGCGCCGACGGCCACCAGCCGGCCGTCGCTCCACGGCTGCCGCCGGATCCAGCGCACGGCCGCCGCGCCGTCGGCGTCCTCGTGCGCGTACGGATGCCACTCCCCCGGTGACGCGAACCGGCCGCGCACGTCCTGGACGACGGCGGCGAAGCCGCGCCGGGCCCAGCCGAGCGCCTCGGCGCCGTGCCGGGTGCGGTCGTAGGGGGTGCGGATCAGCACGGCCGGGAAGGGACCGTCGCCGGCCGGGAGGACCACGTCGGTGGCGAGTTCCCCGACGGCCGTGCCGAAGCCCTTCATCGGTCCGTCCTCGCCGATGGCCTTGCCGAAAGCCTTCATCCGTCCGTCCACACCGACGGCCCTGCCGAATGCCTTCATCCGTCCGTCCACACCGACGGCCCTGCCGAAAGCCTTCATCCGTCCGTCCACACCGACGGCCCTGCCGAAGGCCTTGGACCGCCCCTTCCCGCCAACGGCCGTGCCGGACGCGTCGGTCCGCCCTTCCCCGGCATCAGCCGGACTGACGGCTTTCATCCGTCCTTCCTCGGCATCGGTGCGACGTCCGGCACCGGCAGGACGGGGTGTTCGGTGACGGTCAGGGTGCGCAGGTCCACGCGGCGGAGCCGGCGCCGGGCCGGGAGGCCGGCCGGGGCGGGGGCGCCGGTGGCCCATCGGGTGAGTTCGTCCGCGAGCAGCGCCGCGAGCAGCGTGGCGGCGGGTGGGGTGAGCCGGGCCGGCCCGCCGGAGGTGCGCGGCCCGCTCCAGTACGCGGCCAGTTCGCGGTGGGCGGCGGTGGCGGCGAGCCGGCGGGAGCGGACGTGCGCCGAGGTGACGTCGCCGGGGGCCGCGGCCACCGGTTCGACGTACGCCTGCCACCCTTCGCGGTGACAGCGCAGCCACGCGACGCCGTGGGAGGGCAGGCGGTCGGCGGCGTCCCACAGCCCGTCGGGCACGGGGCCGTCGAGGCACCACACGACCGCGGAGGGGTCTCCGTCGAGCAGGTCCTCGACGGCCACCGGTGACGCGCCCGCGGCGGGGGCGGTCCCGGTCGTGCGGGGCCGGGCGCCCAGGGCGGCCAGCTGCGCGGCGAGCGGTTCGGTGAGGACCGGGTCGCCGAGGACCCTGATGTCCCGGCGAGCGGCGGGCCACGGCGCGTCCTGGGGCTCCGGCGCGAGGTAGCCGGCCTCCTCGAACGCCCGCACCACACGGTCGAGTTCCTCGCCCACCGGGCCCGTGGTCGCGCCCGTGAGCCGGGAGAGCAGGACGTCCTCGTCGGCGCCTGCCGTCCTGACGCTGAGGAATTCCCCCTCCTGGGTCCGGACGGCGAGCCCTCGCCTGGGTACGGCGACGACCTCGACGCCGGGGACGAGTCGGCTGCGGGACACGGTGATCCTCCTGACGGAAAGCTCGGGGATGGGCGTGGGCCCGCCCGCAAGGCAACGGGCGGGCCCACGGTCGAGGGTGGGTAGGCCCTCGCTTACTCCTCGTTGTCGTCGAAGGGGTTCTCGACGAGCGCGTTGGAGTGGGAAGCCGAGGCGTGGGCCAGCTGCCCCTGGTCGGCGATCGGCGTGAAGATCTGCTCGTTGTCCATGAACTCTCCTTGTTCATACGGGAGTTACGGCGTTCGACTGAGCGCCGCAGACGCCACACTAATGAATCTGATTTTCATATTCTAGAGCTGGGAGAGGGTGATCTGGGTAACACACCGGCCAGCCCCCCTCGGGGTCCCGGCCGACCCGCCCGGCCACCTTCAGCACATCCGCCAGCAACGCGGGGGTCACGACCTCGGCCGGCGGTCCGTCGGCCACCACACGGCCGTCGCGCAGCGCCACGACGCGTTCGGCGAAGCGGGCCGCGTGCGCCAGGTCGTGCAGCACCATCACCACCGTGAGCCCGCGTTCCTCGCGCAGGCGGACCACCGTCTGCAGCACGTCGAGCTGGTGGTGCAGATCCAGGTAGGTGGTCGGCTCGTCGAGCAGCAGGACACGCGTGTCCTGGGCGAGCGCCATCGCGAGCCGCACCCGCTGCCGCTCGCCTCCGGACAGCGCGTCGACGTCGCGGTCGGCCCACTCCTCCACCCCGACGTCCCGCAGGGCCCGGCGCACGACGGGGTCGTCGCCCTCGCGCAGCATGCCCAGCGGCCCGCGCGCCGCGTATCTCCCCTGGCGTACGAGGTGACGCACCGTCATGCCGGGTACGGACGGAGCGGACTGGTGCAGCAGAGCCACCCGCCGGGCCGTGGCGCGCCGCGACAGCCGGGCGAGGTCGTCCCCGCCGAGCCGGACGCGCCCCGCGTCCGGTTGCAGCAGCCCGGCGGCCAGCCGCAGCAGGGTCGACTTGCCACAGCCGTTCAGGCCGATGAGGGCGGTCAGTTCGCCCGGCCGGACGGTCAGGTCGACGCCCCGCAGTACGGGCCGCCCGGGGTAGCCGAAGTGGACCCCCTCGACGTGGATCCCCACGGACTCGGTCATGCTCTGTCCTCGATTCGACGTCAGAACGAACGGCTCGGCGTGCGGCGGACGACGAGCAGCAGCAAGGCGGCCCCGAGGCAGGCGGTGAGCGCCCCGACCGGAAGGGTGAGCCGTCCGGAGTCCAGCGCCTGCGCCAGCAGCCGCGAGGACAGTTGCGCCGCCGCGTCCGCCCCGCACACCACCACCGCGCCCAGCAGGGCGGCGCCGGGCAGACCCACCCGCAGGTCCGCCCCGAACACGGCCACGGCCAGATGCGGGACGAGCAGCCCCACGAAGCCCAGCGCTCCCACGGCCGCCACCGCGCCCGCCGTCAGCGCCACCGCGCACAGCAGGGCCAGCGTCCGGGCCCGGCGGGCGGAGAGGCCGGCGGCCAGGGCGATGTCGTCCCCGCAGCGCAGCAGGGTCAACGGCCCCGCCAGCAGCCAGGCCGCGACCCCCCAGGCGAGGGCCCACGGCCACAGCAGATGCCAGTGCTGCCACACCCGGCCCTCCGTGGTGCCCACCAGCCACTGGACGACGCTGCCGAGTTCGCCCGGCTCCACCAGGAGCACCATGGCGGTGAGACCGCCCAGCACCGCCGACACCAGCACCCCGTGCACGGCGGTCTGCGCGGGGTCGCCGCGCCCGCGGCCGGCGAGCAGCCACAGCAGTGCCGCTCCGGCGCACCCGCCCGCGCACGCGGCGAGGACCACGGCCAGGGGCGAGTCCCACCCGGCGAGTCCCAGCGCGGTCGCGGTGACGGCCCCGAGCACCGCACCCGGGGTCACGCCCGTCACTTCCGGCCCGGCCAGGGGATTGCGCAGGGCGGACTGCAGGACCAGCCCCGCGACGGCCAGACAGGCACCGGCGCAGAGCGCCACCAGCAGTCTGGGCAGGCGCAGTTGGAACAGGATGTGGCGCTCCGTCGCGTCACCGCCGCCGTTCAGGACGTCCCAGGCCACGCCCGGGGACATACCGCGTCCGGCCACCAGTTCCACACCGGCGCACACGACGGCCAGGGCCGCCAGAGCCATGAATCGCCGGGTCACCGTACGTCCTCCGTTCCGGTCGTCGTCCCGGAAGCGCCACCGCTGGGCCCACCGGACCGGGACTCCTCTCCATCGACGCCGTCCGGCACCCCGGGGCCGGGGACGTGGCTCGGCGCACCGGGCGCCGCCTTCCGTTGTCCGGGCAGCGCATCGCCCGGCGCGGCCGAGGGTGCCGGCCGGCGCCGGGTGGCCCGGCCGCGTCCGCCCGACCGCATCAGCGCGACACCGGCCGGCACCCCCAGCAGAGCCGTCCACGCGCCGGCCGGGGTCTCCACGGGCGCCAGCGCCAGGCGGGCCGGGACGTCGGCGACGATCACGACGACCGCGCCCCAGGCGGCGGACCATCCGAGCCAGCGCACCGCTCCCGCCGCGGGGGCGAACCACCGGGCCAGGTGCGGGGCGAGGAAGCCCACCCACGCCACGGGCCCGCACACGGCCGTCACCGGGGCGATCAGCACCACCGCGATGGCCAGCGCCGTCAGCCGGGCCCGCTGGGCGCGCACCCCCAGCGCCTCGGCGTCCTCGTCGCCCAGCCGCATCACCGACAGCACAGGCGCGCACAGCACGAGGGCGGGGGCCGCGACGAGCAGCCACGGCCACAGACCCGCCACGTCGTCCCAGGTCCGAGCGGACAGGGAACCGAGCAGGTAACGGTAGATCAGCTGGAGGTCCAACTGGTCGGCCATGACCATCAGCACCAGCAACGCGGCCTGCAGCGCGGCCGCCACCGCGGCGCCGGTCAGCAGCACCGCGGACGGACTGCGGCCGAGCCCGGCGGCCAGGAGCGTGAGCCCGCCGCCGAGCGCGGCCCCGCCGATGGCCAGCAACGGCTGGGCGACGGCGGGCAGGGACAGGCTCAGTACCAGCGGCGCGGCCACCCCCAGCGCGGCACCGGACGACACGCCCAGCATCTCCGGCACCGCCAGGGGATTGCGCACCGCCTCCTGGAGCACCAGCCCGGCCGCCCCCAGACAGGCTCCGGCGACGAGGGCCAGGACCACGCGGGGTACGCGGAGTTCGGTGACGACGATCCCGGCGAGCGTGGTGTCCCCGTCCAGCACCGCGGCGAGCAGCCGGTGCGGTGGGACGTAGGGCGTGCCGAGGCTGAGCGCGCAGATCGCGGAGACGGCCAGCAGGACGACCACCAGGAGCGGCTGGCCCCTGCGGGCGCCGGGCGACGTCCGTTGTCCGCCCGCCGCGGCGGGATCCGCCGCGCCGGGCGCCGAGAGGGGCGGGCTCACCGCAGCGCGGCCGTGGCCTCGTCGAGGACGATGCCCAGCGAGCGGGTGCCGCGGCCCTTGGCCCACACCTCCGGGTTCACCTCGTGGACGTCGCCGTTCCGCACCGCCGGGATCTTGCTCCAGAGGGGGTTGTCGGCCAGCTTCTCCGACAGTTTGCCGTCCGCGTCGCCGAAGCTCAGAGTCTCGACGAACAGCACGTCGACGTCCTGGGCGAGAATCTCCTCGAGGCTGTAACTGCCCTCGATCCCACGGGACTTCCACGGGTAGTCGGCGATCTTGGGGAAGAGGCTGGCGGCGACGTCGGACTCCGGGGTCGCGACGCCGAAGTTCTCGTCACTGCCGTAGATGATCAGAGCGGTCTTGTCGCTGGGCGTCTTCTCGGCGGCGGCGAGCTTGGTCCGGAAGGTCTTCTCGGCCTTCTCCCCCTCGGCGGTGCGCCCGGTGAGCGCGGCCAGATCGCGCAGGTAGCCGACGCTGTCCTGCCACGTCTCGGGCTGCATGGCCCAGAACGTCGTGGCGCCCTTGAGCGCCGGAGCGAGCTTGCCGTGGGTGTCGCCCAGGCCGATGACGAGGTCGGGCTTGTGGGAGAGGATCGCCTCCACCTCCGGGGCGATGAATCCGCCGGGGATGACGTCGACCTCCTTGGCCTTCTCCTCGCCCAGGAAGTCCGGGTGGGCGAGCAACGTGCTGTTGGTGGCCGTCGGGACGATCCCCAGCTCGGTCAGGATGTCGTCGCAGAGCGCGAACAGGCAGACGATCCGCTCGGGTTCCTTCTTCAGGGAGACCTTGACGCCGTTGGTGTCGGTCACCTCCGTGGACGCCTTGATCGGTTCGACGGTGACGTCGGTCTTCGTCGCCGGCCCGGCCTTGTCGCTCGCGGGTTCTCCGGACGACGAGCCGCAGCCGACCAGGACGGAACCCACCACCGCTGCGGTGATCCAACTACGGACGAATCTCGACGGTGCGCGCAGCATCGATGCCCTCGCTCTTTTCAGGTATCGGGAACGCACCGAAGATACATGATAATCGTTTTCACCAGACCGTTTCCGGAGGACCCATGCCCACTGACACATCCGTCCTGCTCGTCTCCGACCACGTGGACGGAGCCGTCCACGCGCTGACCGTGCCGGACGGCGCCGTCGTGGGACGCCTCACCGGCCGTCACCTCTCCGAGCACGCCGGGTTCCTGGCGCTGCCCGGCGGGCGGGTGGCGTGTGTCGACGACCGCCGGGGGGAACTGCTGGTGCTCGACCCGTTCTCGGAGAAGCTCGTGGAACAGACGGTCCCGGTGGCCGTGCCGGCCGAGCACCTCGCCTGTGACCCGGCAGGGCGCCGGCTGGCCGTCACCACCGGCCTGGGCGAGAACACCGCACCGTGGTCGGACCTGTTGACCGTTCTCGACCTGGCCACCGGCGACACGGCGAGGGTGCGTACCCGTGTCGGCGAACCGGGCGTGACGGTGCTGGGCGGTGACGATCCGCTGGTCGTGCTGCGGCACCGGGAGCCCGGCGAGCTGGCCGTCCACCGGTTCGCGGACCTGCTCGCGGGTCCACCCGGCTGCCCTCCGGTCGCACCCCACGCGGTCCTGCCCCTGCCGGACGACGGACACGGGGACGCCCAGGCGCCCGGTACAGGACACGTGTTCGCGGCCACGGGCGCCGGAGTGCACCGGGCCCGGAGGAAGGGCGACACCCTCACCGCCGAGACGGTCATCCCCTGGGGGGCGCCCGCTCGCGGCTGGTACCTCCGGTTCGACACCCGCCGGCAGGCGCTGTGGAGCACGCTGCGCGGCGGCGACCCGGACCCGCTGCGATGGCCGGAGTGGACCAACCAGGCATGGCACCACGACCTGGGAACGGGCCGCACGCTCCTGACGGAACTCGGCCCGGGACTCGTCTTCCGGCTGGCCCTCGCCCGGCACCACACCGCCTTCACCCGCATTCACCCCGACGGCGACGAACTCGTCCTCCTGGGCGCCGACGGAACCGTCCGCGGGGTTCCCCTGCCGGCCATGGACGGCGCCCCGCGTCGCGGCGATACCCCCTGGGAGGGCGTCCAGCGCCGAGCGGTGGCCGCCTCCCCGGGCTCCGACTGGATCGCCGTCACGCGGGGCGGCCACGGCGAGGTCCACATCGTCGACGCGGAAACGGGGCACGAGGCGGTCCGCCTGCGGCCCGGCACGCCACTGCACCACGGCGGCCACGTGGCCCTGCGCAGCCGCGGCGACGGTGCCGAGGGCGACCCCGTGGGCCGGTAAGGACGGGCGGGCCGAAACGGCCCCCACGGCCACCGGCAAACCCATCGAACCACAGAATCGCAACGACATTCATTTTCATATATCGTCTGTCCCGCTCACCGCTCGCCCCAGGAGGCTGATCCCCACATGACGACTCGGGCTCCCTCGTCTCGCCTTCCCGTCACCGTTCTGTCGGGCTTCCTCGGGGCCGGCAAGACCACCCTGCTCAACCACGTCCTCACCAACCGCGAGGGCCTGCGCGTCGCCGTCATCGTCAACGACATGAGCGAGGTCAACATCGACGCGGCCCTGGTGCGCGGCGGCGAGGCGGCACTGTCGCGCACCGAGGAACGTCTGGTCGAGATGACCAACGGATGCATCTGCTGCACCCTCCGCGACGACCTGCTGGAGGAAGTGGACCGGCTGGCGCGCGAGGGACGCTTCGACTACCTCCTCATCGAGTCCTCCGGCATCTCCGAACCCATGCCGGTGGCCGCCACCTTCGCCTTCGCCCGGGACGACGGCGCCACCCTCGACGACCTGGCCCGCCTGGACACCATGGTCACGGTCGTGGACGCCGCCAACTTCCTGCCCGAACTGGCCGGCGGCGACGAACTGACCGAGCGGGGCCTGGACCAGTACGAGGACGACGAACGCACGGTCAGCGACCTGCTGATGGACCAGATCGAATTCGCCGACGTCATCGTCCTCAACAAGCTCGACCTCGTCGACCCCGCGTCCGCCGACCGGCTGCGGGCCACCCTGGCCCGCCTCAATCCCGCCGCCCGCATCGTGCCGGCCGTGCGGGGCCGCGTACCGGTCGGCGAGGTCCTGGGCACCGGCCGTTTCGACCTGGAGCGGGCACAGCAGGCTCCGGGCTGGGTCAGGGAGCTCAACGGCGACCACGTACCCGAGACGGAGGAGTACGGCATCTCCTCGACCGTCTTCCGCTCCACGGTGCCCTTCCACCCCGGGCGGCTGTGGAGGTTCGTCACGGAGACCCTGGACAGCGGCAGCCACGGACAGGTGCTCAGGTCCAAGGGCTTCTTCACGCTCGCCAGTCGGCCGCACGTGACGGGGCGGTGGTCCCAGGCCGGCGGCGTGGCGCGCTTCGAGCCTTCCGCCGCGCGCGATCCGGACAGCCCTCACGCCCAGGAACTGGTCTTCATCGGCACGCACTTGGACGCGGAGTCCCTGCGGACGGCCCTGGCCGGCTGCCTGATGCGCGAAGGCGAGACTCCGCCCGCCACCGACCCCTTCCCCGCCTGGGACACCTACGGGCTCGACGAGAGCTGTGCGCACGAGCACGACCCCCTCACCACCGTGACGGGGCACTGAGGCTCCGGGCCGGACGGTGGTCGCAGCCACGGCACCGTCCGGCCCGGTACACACCCGCGTCAGGGAGAGAGCTCGATCCACACCCCGGCGCAGCCGGAATGCCCTCCTTGAATCACTGATGAAAATGATTACCATGTGTGGCGTCTTCGGGAGGTGAGCGGCCCTGCGCGAAACGTCAGTCACACAGCTGCCGGCGCCGTTGCGTACGACACGACAGCGGAAGGCCGTCCTGAGCGCCCTGCATCAGCGGGCCGACTTCACCTCCGCCCAGGAACTGCACGAGGCACTGGAGGCCGACGGCATCACCATCGGACTGACCACGGTGTACCGGACCCTGCACGCCCTGGACCGCTCCGGACAGGTCGACGTCGTGCGGGAGAGGAGCGGGGAACGGCTCTACCGGCCCCGGCCCGCCGACGGACACCGCCACTACCTCGTCTGCCGCGACTGCGGCCTCAGCACCGAGGTGGAGGCGGCCGTGGTCGAACGCTGGGCGGAAAGGGTGGCCGAGGCGACGGGCTTCGCGGAGGTCGAGCACACGGTCGAACTGAGTGGCGTGTGCGACCGTTGCCGCTTCACCCGGTCCACCTCGTCGGCGCTCACGGACCGGCACACCTGAAGGACCTTCGATCCACCCACCGCGGCCCTGCCGGGCGGCGCCGGGTGTGCGGAACGCCCGCCGGCTGAGGGCCGGCGGGCGTCGCGCGCAGCGGGTTCCCGCGCGGGTCGGTCAGTGACCGGCAACCGTGCCGGACAGTTCGTTCGTGCTCTTGGGCAGCGTCACGGACGACAACTTGTCACCCGAGTCCAGGTCGAAGGCGTGCAGTTGGCGCTTGCCCGGCTCGGAGACGTACGCCGTGTGGTCCCGGACGAACAGGGTGGGCCTCGGCTGCTGCCAGTCCAGGGGCTCCGTCCAGTCGGCGACCGCGTCGATCTTCCTGTCCACCTTGCCGGTCTCCGGGTCGATGACGTGGAGGACACCGTTGGTGCCGAGCACCAGTGCCTCGCCGCGGGGGCCGCGGCCGAGGGAGCGGAAGGAGTAGCTGGTACCGAGGTCGACCAGCTTCATCTTCGCGGTGCGTGTGTCGATCAGCGAGATGCGGGTGGGCCGCTCCAACTCCGCCTCGGGGTCGGTCTTGTAGTCGCCCAGGAGGATCGGGGAGACGTCGCTGCCCGCCTGGTTGCCGGTCCGGGCGTAGTCGTCGGCGGCGTCGACCTTCGTGAACTTGCCGTCCTTGTAGAGCAGGACGCCGTCCTCGCAGCCGAGTCCGACCACCTCGCCCTCGGCCGCGGCCTCGCCGTGCACGCCCGGGCAGTTCTCCGCGCGGGCGATCTCCTTGTCGTTCTTGTCGAGGACGAGGGCGCCGGTGCGCTTCTCCTCGGTGCCCAGGGTGCTGACGAGTTCGCCGTTGGCCAGTTCGATGGCGACACCGTGGTGGGGCTCGGCGGACGTGTAGGTGCGGGTCTGCGGCTTGGCGCCGGCGCCGAGTTCGGCGGGGTCGAACACGTTCACCTCGCCCGTGCCGTCGGTGAACAGCACCGTCTTGCCGGCGTGCCGCACGACGTGACCGGGCTTCGGGCCCTTGAACGCGGTGTCCGTGAAGGTCTGCCGGGCGGCGTCGAGGACGCGGAAGCCGCTGTCGGTGGAGATGACGACGTGGTCCTCGTCGCCGGCCGGGTTGATCCGGTTGAAGCCGGGCAGTTCGATCGTCTTCGCGAGCTTCAGGGTCTCGCCGTCGAGGACGTACAGTCCCCCGTCGAAGGAGGCGACCAGCGGGTTGTCGACCGCGACGGCCCCGTCGCTCTTCGTCCGCTTCGGCTCGGCTTCGGAGGCGGCGTCGCCGTTTGCGCCGCAGGCGGTCAGCGCCATCGATGCCGCCAGGGCGAGGGCCGTGCCCGTGAGCGTTCTGGCGCGCGTCGGCTTGTTCATGGTGTGTGCTTCCTCTCCGGCCCCGACGGGGGCGGGTTTCGGGGGTGGAGCGGCCGGCGTCTGGTCCGCCGGCCGCGGTTGGGTTCGTTCAGGCGCCGGTGAGGCCCTCGGTCATGGCCGAGGTGTTGGCGCGCATCATCTCCAGGTAGGTGCCGGCGCCCTTGCCCTTCTCGGTCAGCGACTCGGAGTACAGCGAGACGACGTCCACGTCGCCGCCCATCTCCCGGCGCAGGACCTCCGCCAGCCGGGTGGGCTGGGACGAGTCGGCGAAGACGGTGCGCACCTCGGCCTGTTCCATGGCCCGCGTCAGCGAGCGCAGGTCGGAGGAGCTCGGGGAGGCGAGTGTCGTGCCGCTGGGGATGACCGCGCCGATCACACGGAAGCCGAAGCGGTCGGCGAGGTAGCCGAAGACGTGGTGGTTGGTCACCAGGGCGCGCCGGTCCTCGGGGATGGCCGCGAAGGACTTCTCCATCCAGGCGGTGAGGTCGGCGAGTCGTGCGTCGTAGCGCCCGGCGTTGTCCCGGACGGCCTTCTCGTCCACGCCTGCCACGTGCTCGACGACCTGGTCGGCGATCAGGCCGGCCACCTTGCGCACCCGGTCGGGGTCGGTCCAGAAGTGCGGGTCGGGCTCTCCGGCCTCGTCGGCGGGACCGCCCTCGCCCCCGGTGTGGAAGGTGAGGGGGTCGGCCGCCTCGCCGGCCGCGAAGGTGGCCACACCCGACTCGCGGGCCGCCTCCACGTGCCGCAACACGTTCTCCTCCAGCCCGAGCCCGTTGTGGACGACCAGGTCCGCGTTCTCCAGCTCGGCGGCCTGCACGGCCGACAGGCCGAAGGAGTGCGGGTCGGCGTTGGGCTTCATCAGCACGCTGACGCCCGCCTCGTCCCCGACGATCTCCCGGGTGATGTCACCGAGGATGTTGGTCGTCACCACGACCCGGGGCCGGTCGTCGTCGCCGCCCGCGCAGCCGGTCACCGCACCGGCGAGGACGAAGAAGCTGACCAGGGTCAGCACCAGGGCGCGCACCCGCGCCGCTCGCACCGGCATGCTCATCGGCCCGTCTCCACCATCAGGGACGGCCGGACATCCACGTCGAACGTGCGGGCGACACGCAGGCTGTCGTTGTAGTCGATCTCGTACACCCGCTTGCCTGCCGGGTCGTTGAGGTAGGCCCGGCTCCGGTCGACCTCGATCACCGGCGCCCTGCTCCCGCCGGAGGCGGTCTCGGGGACGTCCCCCAGCAGGGGCGCGGTGACCGTGGTCTCCTTGCCGCTGGAGATGTCGTAGCCGTGGAGGGCTCCGTCGTTCTCCAGGACGAGCAGCGGCGAACCCTCGCCCGCGGTGTTCGCCGCGATCACCGGGCCGGTCTCCACCCGGGTCCAGGCACGCCCGGTCACGTCCAGGACCCAGACGGCGTCCCTGCCCGCGGGTGCGGTGAGCGTGGTGCTGCCCGGACGGTGCCGGAACTCCGCTGCCCGCTCGTTCCTCGGCACGTACTCGCCGTACGGGATCTTCTCGGCGCTGAAGGTGCCGTCGTGCTCTTGGACCAGCAGGGCGCCGTCGGCGCAGCCGAGGACGATCCCACGCCGGGTGACCGCGTCGCCCTTCGGGTCCTCGCACTCGGACTCCGGAGAGGCGACGCGCCGGCCGGACCGGTCGAGCACGACGACCCGCGCGGGGTCGTCACCGGCGCGCGTGAGTGCGATCAGGTGTTCCGCGTACGGGACGACCGCTGCCGCGTAAGTCCCGGGAAGTCCGACGGGGGTGCCCGGCTCGCCCTTCTCCAGGTCGGCGCGGGAGTGGACACCCGCCTTCCCGTCCGCGCCCGTCACGACGGTCACGCCCGCGTCGCCACGGACGCTCGCGCCGGCGCCGCCGGGGAGTTCGCCCACCTTCTGGATCTTCGCGCGGTAGTAGTGCACGTGGTCCCCGTGGTCGACCATCCACGCGCCGCTGTCGAGGACGTGCGTGCCGTCGGCGCCGTGGAAGTAGCCGAAGCGGCCGTCCGTGGTGAGTTCGGTGACTCCCGTTCTGCGTGCCGCCCGGTGGACTTGGCCGCTGATCAGGTCCAGTACCCGGATCTCGCCGGTGATGTGGTCGCCGAGAAGGAGCCGGGACTGCTGTTCGGCCGCCTCGGTGGCGCCCTCGACGTAGCCGTGGGGGGTGGCGGAGGAGGAAGCACGCCCCGATGCGGGCTCGGGGTCTTCGTTCGGGCCGGCGCAACCAGCGGTCAGCAGGACCGCCGAAAGGAGTGCCGGCGCCAGGGAAGTGACGTTTCTTCGGACGAGCAAGGAGATCGCCTCAGGTTTCGTTCGGTCGGGTCGTGGGGGCGGCGTTCGCGGGGATGGCGACGGTGCCGGGGCGGCCGGTGCGGCGCCGGTGCAGGAACCCGGACGCGAGGTGGGACACGAAGAAGAGGCTGACGGCGAGGGCCGACACGGTCGCGCCGGCCGCGGTGCTCAGATGCCAGGAGAGCAGCAGTCCACCGAAGCTGGCGCCGGCACCCAGGACGGCGGCGAGGACCATGACGCCGCGCACGCCACGCGCCCAGGGCAGGGCTGCCGCCGGTGGCGCGATGAGCAGACCGAGGACGAGCAGCGTTCCCACGATGTGGAAGGAGGCGACGATGGCCAGGGCCAGCAGACCGAGCAGCACGGCGTGCGCCGACCGGGGACGCAGGCCGAGCGTCTCGGCCTTGCGCGCGTCGAACGCCAGCGCCAGGAAGGCGCGGTGACCGAGCACCGAGACGGCCAGTGCCAGCGCCAGCGCCACCCCGAGGAGGACCAGGTCGCTCTCGCGGACCGCGAGGACGTCGCCGAAGAGGAACCCGGTGAGGTCCACGGCGAAGGACTGTGAGCGCGACACGATGATGACGCCGAGCGACAGCATGCCGACGAACAGCAGGCCGATGGAGGTGTCCTGGGACAGCCTCGGCGTGCGGCCGAGGGCGGTGACGCCGGCGGTCATGACGGCCGCGCTCACCACCGCGCCCACCAGCAGGTTGCCGCCCAGCAGGGCGGCGACCGCGACGCCCGGCAGCAGACCGTGGGACATGGCGTCACCGAGGAAGGCCATCCCCCTCAGCACCACCCACGTCCCCGCGAGGGCGCAGATCGCCGACACCAGGATCCCGGCCCACAGGGCACGCTGCACAAAGGCCACCTCGAAAGGGGCCGTCAACCACTCCATACGACGACACTACAATGATAATCATGTTCAAAAAACACTGCCCGAGGGGCCCTCGGGCCGAGACGACCGATCTGCGCGTTCGGATCACCGACCTGGACGCCGGGTATCCGGGCAGACCCGTTCTCCGTCAACTCACCGTCACCATCCCCGCGTTGGCCATGACGGCGCTCGTCGGACCGAACGGCAGCGGGAAGTCCACCCTGCTCGGCGTCCTCGCCGGCGTGATCCAGGCCACTTCGGGACAGGTCCAGTACGCGGAGGGCCGCCCGCCGGCCTTCGTCCCACAGCGCGGCGCCGTCGGTGACGCACTCCCCCTCACCGCGCGGCAGACCGTGGAGATGGGCCGCTGGGGCGAGCGCGGGCTGTGGCGGCGGCTGACCCGCCACGACCGGGCGGCCGTCGACTTGGCCATGGAACGACTGGGCGTCGCCGACCTGGCAGACCGCCAGCTCGGCGAACTCTCCGGTGGTCAGCGCCAGCGTGTCCTCATCGCCCAGGGCCTCGCCCAGCAGTCCGACCTGCTGCTCCTGGACGAGCCGACCACCGGACTCGACCCCGGGGCCCGGGAAAGGATCACGGCCCTTCTGACCGGCCTGATCGCCGACGGTACGACGGTCGTCCAGGCCACTCACGACCTGGAGGCCGCCCGCTCGGCCGACGCCTGCCTCCTCCTCAGCGACGGACGGCTGGTCGGACAGGGCCCGCCGGAGGAGGTGCTCACCGCTACGGGCCTGTCCTGAACACGAAGTCCTGCGGGTCATCGCCCGCATCCGTGCCTCGCTGCTGCACACCTGACGTCCTGGCGGCAGTCATCTCTGCAGGATCGCCTCTGCCCGAAGCCGCGTACGGCGGTGGGTCAGCGCCAGTCGTCGATCACGTAGGCGTCCGGGTGGCTGTAGCCGGGTTCGTTGGGCTTGTGCATGGTCACGCCTTGCAGGCCCGCACGGAACCCGCGGGCGGCCATGCGCTCGTAGGCATCCTGGCGGGCCAGGTTCACTCCGGCGTCCAGTTGTCCCAGTC
The DNA here is from genome assembly GCF_040303825.1 of Streptomyces sp. NPDC094143. NCBI lineage: Bacteria > Bacillati > Actinomycetota > Actinomycetes > Kitasatosporales > Streptomycetaceae > Streptomyces > Streptomyces sp. NPDC094143. The sequence goes on along the minus strand of NZ_JBEOTZ010000005.1, from coordinate 189,842 downwards.
CCTTCTCGGTGGCCAGTTGCTCGCACGCATCCAGCAGTCGTTCGAACCGGTCCGCGGCGTCCGGGCCGGGGCGTGCGGCGCCGAACTTGACGAAGCACACGTCCTCACCGGCCTCCGACCCCGCTCCGCAGTGGCAGACGGCGAGACCGTCGAGGTCGGAGCCGGCGCCCTCCAGGAGGATGGTGTCACCGAGCCCCTGCGCCTGCACGGCCACGATCTCGCGCTCCAGGCTCAGGCCCTCGTACACGGTCCCCGTGAGTGCACGGCTGAGACTCAGTGCGTCGGGCCGCTCGGCGGCGGTCAGCTCGCTGTACAGCACTCGGCCGGGGACCGCGGGACTGACGGTGACCTGCTCCTTCATGATGGCTGTCAGGAATCGGGGCCAGAAACCGTACCGACGGTAGAGCTCCAGGTGCTTGGGACTGTGCGAGAAGGTGAACAGGCCGAGGTGGCGGTTCTCCCAGGTGTCGAAGCAGGCCATGACCGGCTCCATGAGGCGCCTGCCGATGCCCTGGTCCCACAGGTCCGGATGTATCGTCAGCGGCCCGAAGAACCCGACGCTGCCCCAGTTGGCGGCGAAGTTCGACCCGACGACCTCGCCCTCGACGGTCGCCGCGAAGGCCGCGTGCGGATCAGCGGCCCAGCGGGTGTGGACATAGTCGGCGGTGCCGAAAAACTCCTCTGGCTCGGGGGCCCCGAGGAAGGTCCCGAAGGCGACCCTGAAGATCGCGTCGGCCCGGTCCAGGTCCGGCTCGGCCAGCGGGCGGACCGACACCGGGGCGGCGACACTCGTTCGCTTCGCTGAGGGCATGATCGCTCTCCTTTCCGCCCCCACTCCCATCGCACCACGGACGTGCGCTCCGGGCGATACGACAGGTCACGACGGTGTCCCGAAGGCCGTGTAGCAAGATCATCGAAGGGTCGGCACAGCTCGGACTGCTCGCGACGTGTTCGGCTCCGTCTTGTGCCCCCACGCCATCGCCCGATGGATCCGGGATACTCACCGCGGTGGTGGTTCGGCCGCCAGTGAACGCCACCTTCCGGCCTCCCTTACCGCGTACCTTCCGGACATGGCTGATCACCGCTCGGTCGACGTGCGAGGGATCCGGCTGGCCTATCAGGTGTCGGAGCCGCCGGACGCGCCGCCGCTCGTCCTGCTCCACGCGCTGGGTGGGAATGCCACCGACTGGGAGCCGCTGATGCCCGTCCTTGCCCGCAGCCGACAGGTGTACGCCCTCGACCTGCGTGGGCACGGCCGAAGCGACTGGCCCGGGGACTACTCGCTCGAACTCATGCGGGCCGACGTGCTGCGGTTCCCGGACGCACTGGGACTGGGCCGCGTGGAGCCGATCGGACACTCCATGGGCGGGGTCGTGGCCTACCTGCTCGCACAAGACCATCCTCACCGGGTGAGCCGACTCGTCCTGGAGGACGTGCCGGCCCCCCGTCCCCGGGAGCCGGGTACCCCGGCCAGGCCGGACGGCGACCTGGGCTTCGGCTGGGAGATGGTGCCGGCCGTCAGGCGGCAGATCGACCGGCCCGGTCCCAGGTGGCTGGAGCGACTCGGCCAGGTCACCGCGGAGACGCTCGTGGTGGCCGGCGGCCCGCGCAGCCACGTGCCCCAGGTCGGTGTCGCCGAGTCGGCCTGCCGCATCCCCGGCGGGCACATGGTCACCGTCCCGGTCGGGCACCTGATCCACCGCGCGCCGGAGGCGTTCACAGAGGTCGTGGCGGCGCTCCTGCTGAGCAGGCTGGGGGATCATGGTCGTCGACCAGCCGGCGGAGCCACACGGGGGTAGGGGAATCATGGTCGCGTTGCACGCGTCCGCGCTGGACGGAGTCGCCCGTAACCCGGCGCTGCCGACACCGTTGCTGCTGCGCTTGCTCGGGTTCGACAACGGTGGTGAGGGGCCGCCCCGTCATGCCGTGCAGCGGGCCGGCCTCCCCGAGTCGGCCGTCGCGGTGATCCTGGCTCACCCGAACCCGGGCGCTCGTATCGACTTCGCGATGAGCACCAGGGCCGAACCCACGCGGCGGGCCCGGCTCGTGGACGACCCTTCCCCCAAGGTGCGGGCCGCTCTCGCGTACGGACCCGAGTGGCACGACCCGCGTACGACGGTCGCGCCGCTGCCGGACGACGTATGCGCCCGCCTGCTCGACGACCCCGACGCTTCCGTACGGGCGGCCCTGCTGGACTCGCACCATCTCGCACCCTCGTTCGTGGGCTCCCTGGCCACGCACCGCCATCCGGCAGCGCGCCGGAGCGCGACGCGCGCGTGGGAGAGGCTGACGCCGGACGAGCGCGCGGCGCTGCTCGCCGACCCCGAACCCCACGTGCGGCGGGCCGCCGCACTGCGGGAGTGCCAGCGGGACGCGCGTCTCACCGCCGAGCTTCTCCGCGATCCGACGTCCGCCGCCGAGGCGCTGCGCCGTGGGCGCATCCACCGCGCCGACGCCGAACGGTGCGTCGCCGAGCGTACGCACCTGGCCGCCCTGGCCGAGAACCCGACGCTGCCCTCCGGCCTCGTGGAGCAACTCGCCGTCGACCCCGACGAGGCCGTACGGCTCGCGGTCTCCCTCAGGCCGGAGCTGGACGAGACACGACGCATGTCGATCGACTTCACGGTGGAGCCGTTCGCCAGGGGAGACGTGGAGTGGGTGCGGGACGGGCTCGCCGACCCCGAGGTGCTGCGCCGGGCGGCGACCTCCGCCCACCCGCTCCTGCGGCGCACCGCCGCCCGGAGTCCTCACCTGCCGCCCGACCTCATGCGTCTGCTCACACGCACTGAGGATCCTCTGGTGGAGGACCTCTTGAGCGTGTACCACCCGGACACTCCGGAAGAGGTGCTGATGCGGGTGTACGCACGGCTCGGCGGCACGTTCTCCGCCTGGATGGCGGAGACGCACCCCCGCTTCCCCCGCGAGGGTCTCGCCGAGCGCTACGCGGACCACCCGGACGGCACCTGCCGACGGCTGGCCGTCCGGGACCCGGCCGCCACCCCCGCGCTGATCGAACGGCTCAGCCATGACCCCGCGGTCCGGACACGCCAGGCGGCGGTCGGCGATCCGCGCCTCCCGCTCCACCGCCTCCGCGAGGCGCTCCTTGTCCCGGAACTGGCCTCCAGCGCGGGGGCCAACCCCGCGCTCCCCCACGGCGACATGGCTGCCGTCCTGGACCGGGCGGGCGTTCCCGCCTGACCGCCGGTCCTGCCTGCATCCTGCCGGGTCCCATCCGGCCACCGGAACCGGCAGCGAGATGTCCACGACCTCGCACCTGGGCCCCCCTCCGGTTGGCTCCTCGGCGGCGACGCTCCCCCTCCTGTGACCGCATGACGCAGAACGGGCCCCGAGGCAGGCCCGACCGACCTGCTGCACCGGGCAGACGGCCGGCCCACGTCAAGAAGCGCTCCCAACACGGGTGCCACTGGGCAGACTTGACGGCCCGGGCAATGTGCAGCGGGCACGAGGCCGAGGAAAGTCGCGGGGTATGTCGGTGGATCTCAGCTCAGTCATCATCGCAGTGGCCGGCGTCGCAGGAACCCTGGGAGGGGCACTCCTCACCCAGCGCGGCTCCGAACGAGCCAAACGCTTGGAGATAGACCTCGTCCGAGACCACGAGGAGGCACGCGAGAACCGTTCGCTGCGACGCACCTGCTATGTCGAACTCAACCGGGACGCCCGGCAGTTCACCACCGCGCTCAACCGCCACCTGCACGTCATGAGGGAACACGGCGTTGCCGAGGCCGACAGCGACGCACTCGAGGAGGCGAAGAACGCGCATCGGGACCGGTACTCCGAGGCGCAGATGATCGCCCCCGAAGAAGTACTCCGGCGGGCGAGTGTCGTCAACCAAGCCCTGACCAGGGTCTACGGCCAGGTCAAGCGCCTCGAGCGCGGTGCCCCCGAACCAGGTGAAACGATGGAGACCGCAGCCCGGGCCCAGTCCGAGATCTGGGAGATGCTCCGCACCATGCGAACCGCCATGCGTCACGACCTCGGTGTGTCGCAGGGCCGTCACGGTGGGCGGACCGGTGAGGGCTGGCGGCATGATGCCCCGGGTGGGCCCGATGAGTGACATGCCCGACCGGAATCGAACGCGATGGGGGGTTCTGGCCCGACCGGACTTCCGACTGCTCTGGGTGGGCGAGACGGTGAGTGGGCTGGGCAACAGCATCACCGTCGTGGCTCTGCCACTGATCGCGGTGGTGGCGTTGAACGCCAGTTCCACAGCCGTCGGTTCGCTCGCCGCGGCTGTGTGGCTGCCGTGGCTGCTGGTGGGCCTTCCCGCAGGCGCATGGGTGGACCGGATACGCAAACGGCCACTGATGATCATGTGCGATCTGGTGGCCGCCGCGGCGCTGGTGAGCATCCCGGTGGCGGCGTGGCTCGGTGCGCTCACCTTTTGGCAGCTGGTCGTCGTCGCGTTGACCTGCGGCAGCGCGATGGTGTGCTTCAACACCGCCTACCACTCGTACATCCCCATCGTGCTCGACGGCCACGACCTGCTGGAAGGCAACGCCAAGCTGCAGGGCAGCGAGGCCGCCACCCAGCTCGCGGGGCCGGGGGTGGCGGGGCTCCTGGCCCAGGCGTTCGGTGCGGTCACCGCGCTCGTGGTCGACGCGGTGACGTTCCTGATCTCCGCGTCCTGCCTGAAGCGGATCAGTGTGGTCGAGCCGGACAGCCGTCGTCACGTGGAACGCGCCTCCCTGCGACGGGAGATGACGGAAGGGCTCCGCTTCGTGGGCCAGGACCCGTATCTGCGGCCGATGGTCACGTGGGGCGCCGTGATCAACATGGCGCTGACGGGTTACCAGGCGGTCCAAGTCGTGTTCCTGGTCCGCACCGTCGGGCTGAACCCGGGCATGGTCGGTCTCGTGCTGACCAGCGGCAGCGCGGGCGGCATCGTGGGTGCGCTGGTGGCCACCAGGGTGAGCCGGCGGTTCGGCAGCGCGCGCGGGCCCCTTCTTCTGCAGGTCGCCACCTCGCCGTTCGTGCTGCTGTTGCCGATGACGACGGCAGGACCGGGGCTGCTGCTGTTCGCGCTGGGAGCCTTCCTCGTGGGGGTCGGCATCACCGTGGCCAACATCGTGTTCGGCAGCTTCCGGCAGACCTACTGCCCGCCGCACATGCTCGGCCGGGTCGTGTCGACGGCCATGATGATCAACCACAGCACCATCCCGCTCGGATCACTGCTCGGCGGCGTGCTCGGTGACGCCGTCGGGCACCGGCCGGCCATGTGGATCATGACGGGTGTGGTCGCGCCCTCCTGGCTCATCCTCGCCATGGGCCCGATACACCGCGAGCGCGACCTCCCGCACACTTACGAGCCGTCGCACGCCGCCGGGCGTCCGGCCCGGCCGGTGAACGAGCGAAGCCACGACTCGTGAGCGGCCCACCACAGGAGTGGAAATGGTGGGCGAGGCGGCTGTGCGCCCGGGCGGCGGGCCGGTCGTCGGGGTTCACTGAAATGACGTGAAATCATCCGTCCGGGAAAAGACGCCTCCCCATAAATGGCTATACCAAACGTGTTGATGAGGGGGAAGGGTGACGCTACGCTCGCAGACATCGTGACCGCTTGTATGCCATTCGTGACCGGAATGACAGGGCGACGCAGCGGGGGAGGAAAGCCGACGTGGCGTCGGCTTGAATTTCGACGTTCGACTCACACGGGGGAAATATTGGATACGCGTCATCTCGAGGCATTCCTGGGCGCCGTGGACGCGGGAAGTGTGACACGGGCGGCCGGCATGCTCCGAGTGACCCAGCCGACGGTGACCAATCGCATCAAGGCACTGGAACGGTCGCTCGGCCTGATCCTGCTGGAGCGCTTACCGGGCGGTGTCCGGCCGACGAGAGCCGGTCGCTCCATCCTGAAACAGGCCCGCGAGATCGTGCGGCTCAGCGGTCACGTCCGGCGTATCGCGGACGCGTCACTCACACCGCAGGGGAAAATCTGCGTCGGTGCGCCGGAAAGCCTCGTCAACCACCGACTGCTCCCGCTCATCGAATACCTGCTCCTGCGCTATCCGGACATGGACGTGTCGCTCAGGCTGTCCCCTCCCCAGGAAGCGGTCACCCTGCTGCGCAACGGGCAGGTGGACTGCGTGTTCATGATAGGAAGCGGAACCTCGGACGAGGATCTGGAGCACTGCGATCTGTGCCCCGAGCCGTTCGCCCTGGTGGCCGGAGGGCGACTGGGCCCCGGCCGCCAGGGTCCGGAGGAGACCGTGTCGTCGATCCTCGTCAGCGCCGACCTCGACGTCCGTCACTGCGGCGGACTCCTGGACGAGGTCGAGTCGACCCTGCGGGCGGGGCGGACCCTGCACCTCGATTCCATCACCGCGGTCAAGCGCATGGCCGAGAACGGCATCGGCGTGGGACTGCTCCCCGAGGTCACCGTGGCCGAGGACATCGCCGACGGCCGGCTCCGCAGGGTCGTGGACTGGCGGCCCGTCACCCCCACCTACACGCAGGCCCTGTGGCGGCGCGGCGACATCGGGCACCCGGCACTCGACGCCGTGCTGAAGGCCGCCTCCGACGTGGTCAGCGCGGGCTGAACGGGCTCCGGGCCCCCCTGTGGAGCCACGAAGCCCGTGGGCCGGTCAAGCGGCGTCGGTGAGGAGCTGGGCGAGCAGACGCCGGTGGTCGGTCTTGCCGTGCTGGTTGACGGGGAGACTCTCCACGATGCGCACGACGCCCGGTGCCATGTACGCCGGCATCGAACGCAGACAGAACGCGAGCAGATCGCTCTCCGCCGTACCGGCCGCGCCGTCCGCCAGGACGACGAACGCGCTCAACTCGGCGTTGCCGTCAGGGTCCTCGTACACCACGACGGCCGCCTCGCAGACCTCGGGGTGGGCGAGGAGCCGGCGCTGCACCTCGGCCGGTTCCACGCGGTTGCCGCGGATCTGCACCTGGGAGTCCCTGCGCCCGCAGAAGCGCAGCGCGCCGTCGGCGTCCCGGTAGGCCAGGTCACCGGTCCGCAGCAGCCGCTGCCCGGAGCGGGGCTCCAGCGGGTCGGTGACCAGGACGGCGTCCGTGGCCTCGGCGTCCCCCCAGTAGCCGGTCATCAGGGCCGGACTGCGCAGGTACATCTCGCCGACGACACCCTCCTCGCGCACGGGCGCCCCCTCGGCGTCCAGCAGGAGGATGTCGGTGCCCCGGTGCCCGTTGCCGATCGACAGGTGCGTCACGTCGTCGGGCAGCGGGTCGGGCACCTCGGCGAAGCTGGCCGCCATGGACTCCGTCGCCCCGTAGCAGTTGACCAGACGGATGCCGGGCCGCAGCCGCTGGAGTAGGCGCAGTTCACCCAGCGGGAACTCCTCCCCGCAGAACAGCACTCCGCGCAGCTCCGGCAGGTCGGCCAGCTGGTCGGGGATGTGGCGCAGCGACTGCCGCCAGATGGACGGCACGCCGTTGACGTGGGTGGCCCGGGTGACGCGCAGCACCTTGAGGAACCGCGTCGGCCAGCGCAGCAGAGCCCGCGGGACGGGGGCCACCGCCGCTCCGCTGCCCAGCGCCATGCCGATGTCCAGCAGTGAGAAGTCGAACTGGAGCGGGGACGTCGACGCCACCCGGTCGCCCGTCGACACGAACCCCTCGGCGATCATGCCCCGGTAGAAGGCGACGACGGAACGGTGGCTCATCACCACGCCCTTGGGCCGGCCCGTGGTGCCCGACGTGAAGATGATGTAGGCGGTGTCGGTCGGTGTCACGGCGCGCCTGAGCCGCTCACGGCGTGCCGGCGGGCGCGGCACGTCGATGGTCCCTCCGCCGAACCGGCCGTGGCCCACGGCCGGTTCCGGTTCCCCGTCGGCGGTCAGGCACAGCGCGGGCTCGGCCAGCCGCTCGATCGTCTCTCTCCGTTCGGCCGGGGTCTCCGGGCTGACCGGGACGAAGGGCAGGCCGCGCGACGAGCACGCCAGCACGAGGGCGACGGCGTCGGCGGACGTGTCCGACACGATCATGACGCGGTCACCGATCCGCAGACCGAAGCGGTCCAGTTCGGCGGCGTACCGTTCGGCGGCCTCGCGCAGGTCGTGGAAGGTGGTCACCCGTTCCGCGCCGTCCGCGTACTCCACCACGGCGGGATGGTGGGGGTGCGTGGCCGCGGCCGCCAGGAGGAACTCGTCGAAGCGTTCGTCGGGCCGGTGGGTCACCGCGGGTGCGGGAGTCGCTGGCATGGTCTCTCCAGGTCAACGCAGATTGTCGGTCGCGGCCGGGGCGGGCGGTACGGGTGTGGCGATGTGCGGTTCGCCGGTGACGAGCACCAGCGGGGAGTTCGGGGCCGTGCTCAGGTGCCGTACGGTGCCGACGACCAGGACGTGGTCGACGGAGGTGAAGGTCTCCGCTACGTCGCAGGTCATCACGAGGGCGGCGTCGTGCAGGACCGGGACGCCCCGGAGCACGGCGTGCGGGGTGTCCCGGAAGCGCTGTGCGGGGGTGCCGGTGGCGAAGCGCCGCACCAGCGGTCCCTGCGTGTGGGACAGCACGTTGACGGCGAAGCGGCCGGCGCGGAGCAGGTCGTCCAGGGTGCGTCCGCCCGTGCCGAAGGCCAGCAGCACGCTCGGCGGTGCCACGGACAGCGACATCAGCGAGGTCGTGGTGCAGCCCACGGGCCCGTTCGGTCCGAGGGCGGTGGTGACCGCGACGCATTTGGCCAGACCCGTCATCGCCGCGCGGAAGAGCGCTTCGTCCACCCCCGTCCCGTCCGGCGGGGCCGCCTGGGCCGTCGTCGTCTCAGCCCCGAGCACGGCTGACCTCCCGGCCGGACGTGAGCCCGGCGAGGGTGTCGAGCGCCCGCTGGACTACAGCGGTGCGGGGGCGTCCGCGCCGCGCGGAGTCGGCGGCGAAACGCAGGGCCTTGGGCAACTGCGTCCAGGCGTCGGCGAGATCCGGGCCGGCGTGCGGCCCCAGGCGGTGGAGCTGGTGGCGGGACGCCGCCCACAGGTCGTCGAGGTGCCGCTCCAGCAGGTCCCCGTCGGAGGTGAGGCGGTCCCGCAGGTACGCGAACACCTCGCGCGGCTCGCGCAGCCAGGTGCCCGGCCACCGCGTCGGGGCGGCGGCCGGGGGCGCGGGGGCCCGGCGCAGCCAGCGGTAGGCATCCACGGGGCCGCTGTCCACGGGTTCCCCGAGGGCGTGCACGTCCCGGTTGCGGACGGCCGGGTCGAGCGGGCCCACCGGCGTCAACGCCCGGCGCAACGAGTCGTCGTCGAGCACGCCGGCGTAGGGCAGTTGCTCGCCTCCGGGCATCAGGGCGTGGAACGGGTCGGCCACGAGCCACCCCGGTGCGTCGTGGGCGCGCAGCAGGAACCAGTGGGGGACGGTGCGCACCCCGTGGTGCGGGGACCAGGGCAGGTGGAAGGCGTTGCCCGACACGATCACGCGGCCCTGCTCGGCGAGCAGGGCGGTGAGCGCGGCACGGGCCGACGGCCAGTCCGGGCGGTGGTCGTGGACCAGGGTCCCGCCGTCGATGCGGTCGTGGTGGGAGAAGGCGAGCGTGCCGTCCGGTGCGTCGGTGCGCACCCACAGGTGCACCGCCGACGCCAGCCGGTCGGCCGCCGCGCCTCCCAGGTACTCCACCAGCGTGGTGGTGTAGCAGGACAGGGCAGGTGTCATGGTGTCGCCTCCCAGGCGCAGGCCACGGGTACGTCGATGAGGTCTCGCACCTTGCGCCAGCGCAGTCCGCGCCAGTCGCCGTGGTCGAGATACGGGGGCACGTCGATGCTCCAGGGGCGCCCTCCGATGCCGGTGCCGTCGGTCTTCACGCAGGCCTCCTGGACCGTCCAGATCTCCGTGAAGACGGTGTGCCGCAGAGGCTCCGGCATGCTGGACAGGTGCGTGGCGTACGGGGCGGCGCACCGCCGGACCATGGCGTGGCCGACGTGGAGCGGCGGCACCTGCACGTCGACCCCGACGCGACGGCCGGACGCGACGGCCACGACGGTGTGCTCCCCGTCGTGGGAGATGCTGATGCCGGGCCGGGAGCGGCCCGCCAGGAGCGGTTTGCCGTTGTGGCCGGCCACGACCGGTTCGCCGGCACCGTCTGATGCCACCTCGGCGAGCAGCCCGCGCAGGAGTGCGCGCCCCGCCAGGACCTCTCGGGCGCGCCAGGCGGGCAGGCCTCGGGCCGTGGCGAGGTCGGCGGGGGTGAGGCGGCCGGCGGGGGCCGCACCGGTGGCCACCCACACACCCGGGCTGATCTCCAGGACCCTCACGGCAGTTCCCCGGGATCGCTCTGGGGGGCCGTTTCGGCCACGATGCCCAGGACGACCTCGGTCGTGCCGCCGCCGATCCCGAACAGGGCCCCCTGTGCCCGCAGCTGCTGCGGGCCACCGGTGCGGAAGCCGTGCGCGCCCTGGAGGTGGGCGCACACGTCGAGGACGTGCTCGACGGTCTCGGCGGCGCTGGCCTTGAGCAGCGCGGCGGCCGAGGTGTCGCGGCGGGCGGCGACCGCCTCGGTGAGGCTCTCTGTCAGGGCGCGGTGCTGACGGGAGCGCAGCAGGGCACCCGCCCAGCGCTGGCGTATGCCCTCCCGGTCCCACAGGACGCCGCCGCCGTGGCGGCGCCGCCCCAGGTAGCGGGCGGTGTCGCCCAGCACCCGCTCGCACAGCGCGACCGCCCACAGGGCCCCGGCCAGCCGCTCGGTGGCGATGTGGGCGGCGAACGCGCTCAGTCCCCGGCCGGTCCCGCCCACGACGTGGTCATGGGTCAGCCGGACGCCGTCGAAGGTGAGGTGACCGGTGCCGGAGCCGTCGAACAGCCGCGTCTCGGCGGGTTCGGCGCGCACACCGGGCGCGTCGGCCGGTACGAGCACCCAGGTGAAGTTGGTGAAGTGGGGGCCGGGCCGGTGGCGGGCGAGGACCAGGGCGGCACCGCACGTCGTCGCGTTGGTGATCCAGCGCTTGGTGCCGTCGAGCCGGACGTGGTCCCCGTCGAAGGAGACACGCGTGTCCAGGGCCGCCAGGTCGCAGCCGGACGCCTCGTCGGTGGCGGCGAGGGCCATGATGGTGCGCCCGTCGAGGCTGTCGGCGAGCGTCCGGGCGGCCGGGCCGGTCCCCCCGGCCAGCAGCGGCAGGCAGGTGGCCAGCGGCACGGTCACGGCCAGCGTCGAGCCGACGCCGAAGCGGCGGTCCAGGTCGGTCAGCAGCGCGCCCAGCGCGGCCGCGTCGACGCCGCCGCGCGGATCGCTGCCGCGGTAGACCCCGGCCAGCCGGTTCTCCGCTCCGAGGACGCGCCAGAGGTCGGCGCCGCTCGCGTCGGCGGGCAGTGTGCCGAGGCGGGAGCCGGCCCCGGCGGCGGGCTCCCGCACCGCGGGGACGCTCATGCCGCCGCCCTGTCGTCTCCCTCGGCGGCGCCCTGCGCCCGCCGCACCGCGGCCCACAGGCTGCCGGCGGTGGCGAAGGTGGCGTCGTTGAGGTCCTCGTCCGGCAGGGAGACCCCGAGCCCGTCCTCGATGGCGAAGAGCAGGTCGATGGCCTTCATGGAGTTCATCCCGAGGTCGTGCAGGCGGCTGTCCTCGGTGAGGGGACGGTCCCCGAGGTTGGGCAGGAAGGGCGTCAGCAGGTCGATGAAGGGCTGGTTCACGGCTTCTCCGTCGCTTGGGTGGTGGTGCGCATCGGTCAGGGTCGGTGGGGCCGCACGGCGAACACCCAGCGGTCGGCGGTGAGCAGGGACGCCAGTTCGGGCAGCAGGCCCCCGGGGGCCGGCCGGCCCCGTTCGGCCCGCCGCTGGGCGATGAACGCGGTCGCGGTGAGCCGGTCCCAGCGGCGCAGGTGCTCCGCCGCGTCCAGCCGCTCGCCGAGGTGCTCGCGGTAGGCGGCGTGCAGGTGCCGGGCCCGCGTCAGCAGCCAGGTCTCCGCGGTCAGCCGGCGTGCGGCGGCGAGCCGGTCGGGGTGGGCGGTGTAGGCCTCGACGTAGGCGGCCGGATCGTCCAGGGACAGCTCCGGCCGGGGCGGGCGGTACTCGGGCACCGGCGACAGGGCGCACGCGAAGGAGGCGGTGGGCAGGCGCTCCCAGGGGTAGGTCCACCGGCCGGGGCGGGCCGGGCCCCACGCCGTCTCGTTGTCGTACGCGTCCTCGACCTCGGCTCCGTCGGGGTGCGCGCGGGCCAGGAAGCTGTGCTCCATGCGCGCCCGGCCCGCGTAGGGCAGCCAGGGCATGTCGTAGGAGTCGGCCACGGCGTAGACCACCGAAGCCCGTTCGGCCATGGCACGCAGCCCGTCGGCCGGGACGTGGTGGGCGAAGGCGTCCGGCCGCAGGCCCACGAGGGCGGCTCCGTCGCGCAGGTGGTCCTCCGGCGGGGGGTCCACCGTGGGCAGGCCGTCGGGGCCGGGCCGCGGCCGGAAGCGCAGCCGCGCCCCCAGCGCGAGGTGCCGTCCCGGCCCGTGCCGGCGGTCCGCGAGGACCGCCAGGTTGACCTGCACGCAGTCGAGGATCCCGGTCCGCACGGACGGGACCGCGACGGCCGTCACGGGCGGGCCTCCACCCGGGACAGCCCGGCCACCGCGCGGGCGAGCGCCTCGTCGGGCGGGGACTGGTCCTCGACCCCGCCGTCGAGGAAGTGCTCGTAGGCCCCGAGGTCCAGGTAGCCGTGGCCGCTGACGCACACCAGGACCCCGCCGGTGGCGTCGGGCGAGGCGGCGATGCGGGCGGCGGCCGCCAGGGCGTGGCCGGACTCGGGCGCCGGCAGGACGCTCTCGTGGCGCGCGAGCAGCCGGCCCGCGTCCAGGGCGTCCGCCTGGCTGACCGCCACGGCGTCGACGTCGCCGCTGTGCCGCAGCGCGGAGATGAGCTTCGCCGCGCCGTGGAAGCGCAGGCCCGCGGTGTGCGCGTCCGGGATCCGGTAGTCGCTGCCGATGGTGTACATGGCCTCCATCGGGCCGCTGCCGGTGGCGTCGGTCTTGTCGTAGGCGTAGACGCCGCGGGTCAGTTTCGGTGTGCTGCTGGACTCGGCGGCGACCAGCCGGGGTCCCTGCCTGCCCGCCGCACGGGCCGTGGCGTGGAAGGGCAGCGCGATGCCGCCGAAGTTGGATCCGGCGCCCACGCAGCCGACGACCGCGCCGATCTCGGCGTCCAGTTCCGCGAGTTGCTCCTCCGCCTCCAGGCCGATCACGGACTGGTGCAGGATGCTGTACGTCTCCCCGCTGCCGATGCAGAAGGCGACCCGGTCGTGTTCGGCGGCGTACTCGACGGCCTCCCCGATGGCGAGCGAGAGGCTGTTGCCGGCGGCCGGGGCCTCCGTGGCGGAGACCTTGGTCATGCCGCTGGGGCTGGCGTGCACCTCGGCGCCCAGCATGCGCATCAGCACCCCGCGGTAGGGCTTGCGCCGGAGGCTGGACTCGACCATGAAGACCCGGCAGCGCAGTCCGAACAGGGCGCACGCGGCAGCCATGGCGGTGCCCCACTGGCCTGCCCCGGTGCCCGTGACCAGCTCCCGCACACCGGCCTTCCGGTAGTAGTAGGCCTGCGCGAGCGCCGTGTTGAGCTTGTGGCTGCCCGAGATGTTGACGCCCTCGTTCTTGACGTACACCGGGACGCGGGCGCCGACGGCCTCCTCGAAACCGCGGGCACGCCACAACGGGGTAGGGCGGTACTGGCGGTAGCGCTCGACGACCGGGGCGGGGATGTCCCAGTACTCGCGGGCGGAGACGCTGTGCCGGATCAGCTCCGTCGGGAGGTTGATCTTCAGCGCTCCGTCACCGGTGCGGGGCGGGGTACGGTCCGGCGGCAGGGGCTCGGACAGGTGGGGCAGGATGCTGCGCCAGCGGGTCGGGATCCCGTGCGTCACGGCCGCACCTCCGCGGCCGTCACGACGTCGATCAGGTCCCGGACGGTGCGGAAGCTGCGCCCCACGAAGAGGTCGTCGGGGAGGGTGACGTCCAGCTCGTCCTCGATCCGCACGAGCATGCCGACGAAGCCGAGGGAGTTCACGTTCAGCAGGTCCCCGACGAGCGGTTCGTCGTCGCTGACGCTGCCGGGCGGAAGGGACAGCCGTGACTCGGCGATGACCACCTTCTTGACGACGGTGGCGACGGCGTCCCGGTCGAGGGACAGTTCCTGGGGCATGGCACGCCTTTCGGGAAGGAGGGAAGGCCGGCCGTCAGCCGCGCAGCGCGCCGGCGCCGTCGGTGACGTAGCTGTGGGTGACCAGCGCGCCGAGCGTCACGGGACCGCGCACGTGCAGCCGGCCGGTGGCGATGGCGATCTCGGTGCCCAGACCGAGGGTGGGACCGTCGTGCAGCCGCAGCGAGCCGTTGACCACGACCATCGCGGCGTCGCAGCGGCGGCGGAAGGCGTCGACGACGTGCCGGTCGCGGGCGATGACGCCCTCGGTGTGCCCGGAGCCGTGGCGGCGGACGTGGTCCAGCGCGGCGTTCTCGTCGTCGACCGGCACGACGGCGACGACCGGGTCGAGGAACTCCCGGCCCAGGTCGTGCGCGGCGAGGGGTTCGGTCTTGAGCGCGGCGGGGACGAGGGCGTCCAGTTCGGGGGCGGTGTGCAGGGTCAGCTCCGTCTCACGGCCCGCCAGCCCGCGCGCCAGGGCCTGGAGGTAGTCCCGGGCGACGGCGCGGTCGAGCAGCAGCGTCTCCACGGAGGTGCAGCCGGCCGGTTCGGGCAGCTTGCTGTCCAGCGTGGCACGCACCGCGAGGTCCAGGTCGGCGCTGCGGTGGACGTAGAGGTGGTTGACGCCGCCGCCGCTGGCGATCAGCGGGATGGCACTGGTGCGGCAGTACTCGACGAGCGCGGGGCTGCCCCGCGGGATGAGCACGTCCACTTCGTCGGGCCGCTTCAGCAGGGCCCGCAGCAGCCGGCGCTGCGGGTCGTCCAGCACCGTGACGAGGCCCGTGGGCAGTCCGGCCCGGGTGAGCGCGGCGTGCACGGCCCGTTCGAGGGCGGCGTTGGTGGCGGCCGTCTCCTTGCCGCCGCGCAGCAGCACGGCGTTCCCGACGGCGACCGGGAGCAGGGCGCCGTCCACGGTGACGGTGGGCCGTGCCTCGTAGACCATCAGGACGACGCCGAGGGGTCGCGGGACGCGGTGGACGTGCCGCGCCGCACCGGAGACGGGCACCTCGCTCTCGCGCACCTCCCGCAGTTCGTCCCGGGTCATCGCGGTGAGTTCGACCATCCGGTCCCGGTGGGCGTCGGTCAGCCGCAGCCGCTCCACCAGCGTCGGCGGCAGGCCCAGCCGCCGGGCCGCGGCGACGTCCGCCGCGTTGGCCCGGGCGATCCGCGGCCAGTGGGCGGCGAGTTCCTCGCCCAGGACGCGGCAGTACCGGTCGTAGGCGGGGTCGCCCACGGGCGGGGCCGCGTCGAACGCCGCGCGGGCCCGGCTCAGGAGACCGTCAGGCATGCTGCTCCTCCGTTGCCGTGAGGAAGGCCCCGAGGTGGTCCAGGAGAAGGGGCAGTCGCTCGCTGTCGAACGCGGTGAAGTGGTCGCCGGGCAGCGGCCGTACGGTCAGCCGCGGGGCCACCTCGCGCCAGGCCGCCAGGTGGTCGTCGTTGTCCTCGTCGGCGCACGGCATGAGCAGTGCGGGGCAGTCGTGGCGCGCCTCTGCCCGGTAGGAGACGACGGCGTCCAGGTGGGCGTCGGCGGTCGCGGCGGCCCGGTCGGCGGGCAGGCCGCTGTCGTCGGCGGTGAGGGAGGCGTGGACGCGCTCGCGCCATCGCCGTGCGGCGGCCGGGTCCCGGTCGATGCGGGCGGCGGGGCTGTCGACCATCACGACCCGTGGGCGCCGTCCCTCCGCGGCCAGCCGGGCGGCCAGCTCCCAGGCGACGACGCCGCCGAGCGACCAGCCGAACAACAGCCCCGGCGGCTCGGGCAGTTCCGCCAGCAGCGACCAGTAGCGGTCCGTCATGGCGGCGACGCTGCGGTCCGGCTCCTCCCCCGGCGCGAGCCCGTACCCGCGCAGGGCGAAGACCGGACCGGAGCGGCGCAGGGCGAACCCGACGCCCGTGTAGGCCCCGACGCCACCGCCGGCGGCGTGCACGAGGACGCTGCACCTCCCGGGACGGGGCCGGCCCATCGGCATGAGCACCGGCTGGGTGACGTCCGCGCGGCTCACGGGGTGCGTCCGCGAAGCGGGCAATCGATCATCAATGATCTTTCCTTCCACACTCAATGGCATCGACGAGAAGCGACTTCCGCGCCACCCACCTTTCAAACGAATTACGCCCCCACCCCATAGAGGGCTCTTATCGTCTGCGACTTCGGGCATTATGAAAGCAGGTCAGGGGGCGTAATTCGGCACTCTTATCGACGCCATGCGAAGCGTTTATGGCTTCGGGAACGAACTCGAATCAACGATTCCCAGCGGGGTAATCGGCGCTCGACGCCACGACCGCCGACTAGGGACGGCCTGCCGTCGCCCAGCCATTCCGCCGAGTTCAGAGGAACCCCGCATGACACTGATGCTCGACCAACCGGTCGGCACTACCCGCTTCCGTGCCTTCGGCCCGCGGCAGATCGACGACATCGCCCGGCGCTACGGGCTCTCCCCGGAGATACGGGACGGCATCGCCCTGCTGGCACACGTCCTGCCGTTCCGCGTCAACGAGTACGTGCTCGACCAGCTGATCGACTGGACCGACCCGGCGCAGGACCCGATCTTCCGCCTGGTCTTCCCCCAGCGGGGCATGCTCCCCGGGGCCGACGAGCGCTCCCTGGAGTCGCTCGTGCGCTCCGGGGCGGCCAAGCGCGAGATGGCCGCCGAGGTCGCGCGGATCCGCGCCGGACTCAACCCCCACCCTTCCGGGCAGCGCGAGTACAACGTGCCGGTGCACGAGGGCGAACGGCTGGCCGGCCTGCAGCACAAGTACCGCGAGACGGTGCTGTACTTCCCCACGCAGGGGCAGTCCTGCCACTCCTTCTGCACCTACTGCTTCCGGTGGGCGCAGTTCGTGGGAGACCCCTCCCTGCGCTTCGCCGCCCCCGGCCCGGACCGGCTCGTCCGCTACCTGCACGACCACCCCGAGGTCAGCGACGTCCTGGTGACGGGCGGCGACCCGATGGTGATGAGCACCGACCGCCTCACCGGACACCTGGAGCCGCTGCTCGGCGTGGAGAGCGTCGACACCGTCCGCATCGGCACCAAGTCCCTGGCCTACTGGCCGCAGCGCTTCGTGAGCGACGCGGACGCCGACCCGCTGCTGCGGCTCTTCGAACGCGTCGCGGCCGCGGGCAAACAGGTCGCCGTCATGGCCCACTTCACCCACCCCCGCGAACTGCACACCGACCGGGTGACCGAGGCCGTGCGGCGGATCCGGGCCACGGGAGCCGTGGTCTACTGCCAGGCCCCGATGGTCGCGCACATCAACGACGACGCCCGGACCTGGGCCGCCATGTGGAAGGCGGAACTCGCGCTCGGCGCCGTCCCGTACTACATGTTCGTCGAACGCGACACCGGCCCCTACGACTACTTCAAGGTGCCGCTGGCCCGCGCGATGGAGATCTTCCACACCGCCTACCGCACCCTGCCGGGACTCGCCCGCACCGTGCGCGGCCCGGTGATGTCCACCACGCCCGGCAAGGTCGTGGTGGACGGCGTCGAGAGCCTCGGCGCAGACCGGTACTTCCAGCTGCGGCTGGCGCAGGCCCGCAACCCCGCCCTGGTCGGCCGCCCGTTCCGGGCGCACTACGACCCCAGGGCCACCTGGCTCGACGACCTGGAGATCGCGGCGGACACGCCGCAGGACATCCGGGAGGCGCTGCGGCCGTGAACGCCTCGATGTCGCCCAACCTCGCCCTCAACGAAGAGGTCGCGCGGCTGCGGGCCCAGGGCCGGTCCGTCGTCCACCTCGGCTTCGGCGAGTCCCGGCTGCCCGCCTTCGCCCCCCTGGTGGAGCAACTGCGCGCCGGCGCCCACCGCAACGCCTACGGGCCCGTGGCCGGAGCGCCCGACGCCCTCGCCTCGCTCGCCGGCTACTTCGAGCGCCGCGGCCTGCCCACCGGCCCGCGCGACGTCCTGCTCGGCCCCGGCAGCAAACCCCTGCTCATGGCACTGAACCTGGTCCTGCCCGGGGACGTGCTCCTGCCGCGTCCCAGCTGGAACTCCTACGAGCCGCAGGCCCGCATGGCCGGGAAGAAGGTGTACGGCGTCCCGATCCCCGCGGCGTGCGGCGGCATCCCCGACCCGGACGTCCTGCCGGAGACCATCGAGCGGGCCCGGCGGACGGGGGGCGACCCGCGCATCGTCGTGCTCACGCTCCCCGACAACCCGACCGGCACGCTCGCCGGCGCCGGGCTGGTCGAGCGGGTGTGCCGGATCGCCGAGGCGGAGGATCTGGTCGTCGTCTCGGACGAGATCTACCGCGACGTCATGCACCGGCCGGGCGCCCCCTTCCTCAGCCCCGCCGAAGTGGCCCCCGGCCGCACGGTGGTGACCACCGGGCTGTCCAAGTCCCTGGCGCTCGGCGGCTGGCGCATCGGCGGTCTGCGCGTGCCCCCCGGCGCCTGGGGACGCGACCTGCGCGACCGGCTGGTCGCCGTGGCCAGCGACCTGTGGTCCACGCTGGCGGGCCCGATGCAGCAGGTCGCCGCGTACGCCTTCGGCGACCCGCCCGAGATTTGGCAGCGGCTGGCGGCGAGCGCACGGCTGCACGGAGCCGTGGCCCGCTCCGTGCACGCCGCGGCGATCGCCGCCGGGGCCACCTGCCGGCCGCCCACCGGGGCGTTCTACGTCTACCCCGACTTCGAGCCGCGGCGCGAGGCGCTGGCGCAGCGCGGGGTGACCGGATCGGCGGCGCTGGCCCGCCACCTGCTGGACGAGCACGGCCTGGCCGTCCTCGCGGGACACCACCTCGGCGACGATCCCGGCGCCCTGCGCTTCAAGGCCGCCACCAGCATGCTCTACGGCGACACCGACGAGGAGCAGGAGGCCGCCCTCGCGGCCCCCGACCCGCTCGCCCTGCCACACGTCGCCGACGCCCTCATCCGCGTCGCAGAAGGCCTCGCCAAACTCGGCGCCTGACCCCACCCGGGAGACACCATGGAGACACCCGACGTCCGCGCGGTCGTCACCGGCATCACCGCCGAGGTCCTCGGCGTCGACGAGGCCGACCTGCACGGCACCACCACGCTGACCGGCCTGCCCACGTTCAGCTCCTTCCGCATCGTGGAGATCGTCGAGCGGGTCGAGGAGGAACTCGACACCGAGGTCGAGGCGAGCGAACTCACCCCGGACAACCTCAGCCGCCTGGACACGCTCATCGCCCTCTTCGAGCGGACCCTGAGCACCAGCGGGGTGCCCGGATGACCGTCACCGACCTCCCCCGCACGGCGTGGCGGCCCGCCGACCTCGAACGTGCCGTGTCCGAGGTCGAGGCGGAGGCCGCGCGGCACGTCGAGGCCTGCGACCGCGAGGCGCGATTTCCCGCCGAGGCGCTGGAGGCGATGCGCCGCACCGGACTCCTCGGGCTCCTGGTGCCCGCCGAGGACGGTGGTCCCGGCGGTGACCTGGCCGACCTGCTGGCCGTCAGCAGCCGTCTGTCCCGCACCTGTATGTCGGTCGGCATGATCTTCACCATGCACTGCCAGCAGGTGGCCGCCGTCGTCCGGGACGGCGGCCCCCTCCGGGAACGGCTGCTGCCCCGCATCGTCCGCGGCGAGCTCTACCTGGCCTCGGTGACCACCGAGGCCGGCACCGGCGGGCACCTGCTGTCCTCAGGGTCCCGGCTGGCGGCCGGCGACGACTCCACCGTCCACGTGGACCGCTTCGCCCCCGTGGTGACCGGAGGCAGCCACGCCGACGCGTTCCTCATCACCGCCCTGGCCCCGGACGCCACGTCCCCGTCCCGGCTGTCGCTGGTCTACGCCGAGCGCGACCAGCTCACGGTCACGGTACGGGGCGAGTGGAACCCGATGGGCATGCGCGCGACCCACAGCGCGCCCCTGCACCTGGCCGGCGACATCCCCCGCGACCAGGTCGTCGGTGAGCACGGGGCGTTCCGGGACATCGCGGTGCGCACCTTCGCCCCGCTGGCCCACCTCGGCTGGGCGGCGTGCTGGCAGGGCGCCGCCGACGGCGCGCTGCAGCGCGTGGTGACGCTGCTGCGGGCCGAGCGGCGCCACTACGACCTGGACTCCCCCCTGCTGCTCGCCCGCCTGTCGCGGGTGCGCCAGCGCCTGGACACCGTCCACGCGCTGATCACGCACGCCGCGTCGGTCCTCGCCTCCGCCGAGGACACCACGAGCGCGCCGGTGCAGCTCCTCGTCAACGCGGTGAAGCTGACCGCGTCGGAGCTGTGCCCGGCGGCGGCAGCGGAGTTGACGGACCTGATGGGCATGCGACACGGCTACCTGCGGGAC
Source organism: Streptomyces sp. NPDC094143 (assembly GCF_040303825.1). NCBI lineage: Bacteria > Bacillati > Actinomycetota > Actinomycetes > Kitasatosporales > Streptomycetaceae > Streptomyces > Streptomyces sp. NPDC094143. The sequence goes on along the minus strand of NZ_JBEOTZ010000005.1, from coordinate 169,537 downwards.
TCGCCGACCGGCCTGGAGCGGACGCTGCGCGACCTGCGATCCGCCCCGTTGAACTACAGCAACGACCGACTGCACGCGGCGGACGGCGTGCTGACCCTGATGGACCGGGAGGTCCGCCATGTCTGACTCGCTGTTCGGCCTGTTCTCCGCAAGCGCACGGCGGCACGCGGAGCGGCCCGCCCTGTGCGTGGCCGGAGCGACCCTCACCTACGGGGAGCTGGCGCGGGCCGCCGACCGCCTGGCGGCCCACCTCGGCCCGCTCCCGCCGGGAGCGCGCGTCGGACTGCTGGCCTCCCGCTCGCCCCTGGCGTACGCCGGATACCTGGCCGTCCTGCGCGCCGGGGCGACCGTGGTGCCGCTCAACCCGATCTTCCCCGCGCAGCGCAACGCCGCGATCGCCGCCCGGGCCGGCCTGCGGACCGTCCTCACCGACGTCGCGCTGCGGGACCTGATGCGCGAGAGCGCCGTCCCGCTCGCCCTGGCGGCGGCGGACGGCACGCCGTCGGGGCACCACGTCCCGGCGGCGCCCGGCGGGACCACGGCCGGGCCGGGTGACCCGGCCGCGACACCGCCGGCCGGCGAGGCCCCCGCGTACATCCTCTTCACGTCGGGCTCGACGGGTGTCCCCAAGGGCCTGCCCATCGCGCACGGCAACGTGCTCCCCTACATCGCCCACCAGGTGGAGCGCTACGAGGTCGCCCCGGGCGACCGGCTGAGCCAGACCTTCGACCTGACCTTCGACCCGTCCGTGTTCGACATGTTCGTGACGTGGGCCGGCGGCGCCACCCTGGTCGTGCCGCAGCGGGAGGACCTGGCCGACCCGGCCGCCTTCGCCCGGGCGAACCGGCTCACGCACTGGTTCTCCGTGCCGTCGGTGGTCTCGCTGGCCGCGCGCATGCGCAGGTTGCCGGCCGGGTGCCTCCCCGACCTGCGGTGGGGTCTGTTCGCGGGGGAACAGCTGACCCTCAAGCAGGCGGCCGCCTGGCACCGGGCGGCACCGCGGGCGGTCATCGAGAACCTGTACGGCCCCACCGAACTCACCGTCACCTGCACCGCCTACCGACTGCCCCCTGATCCGGCCGACTGGCCGAGCACCCGCAACGCCTCCGTCCCGATCGGCCACCGCCTGCCGCACCTGGAGCACGTCGTCCTGGACGGGACGGGCAGTCCCGCGGCCGAGGGCGAGCTGTGCGTACGCGGCGTGCAGCGCTTCGCGGGTTACCTGGACCCGGAGAACAACGCGGGCCGCTTCCTCCACTGGGAGCCCGGCGCCGGCGCCCGCGTCCACGACACGCACGACGCCCCGGCGGCACGGCTGTGGTACCGCACCGGTGACCGGGTCGTGGAGGAGGACGGGGTGCTGACCCACCTCGGCCGGCTGGACGCCCAGGTCCAGGTCCACGGCTACCGCGTGGAGCTGGGGGAGGTCGAGGCGGCCCTCGGCAGCCACCCCGGCGTCGAGGACGCCGCCGTCCTCTTCGACGGCACCGACCTCAGGGCCCTCTACGTGGGCGCCTCGGTGCCGGTGGCGGAACTGGCCGGATGGGTGGCGGCCCGGCTGCCGGCCTACATGGTCCCCGGCCGGTTCCTGCGGGTGGACCGCTTCCCCCTCAACGACAACGGCAAGCTCGACCGCAAGAAGCTGGAGACGCTGGCATGCTGAGGAACGACCACGACGCACTCTGGCACAACTCCCTCACGCCGCAGACCGTTGGGGACGGCGGGTTCGACGACACCGCCGTCGTGCACGGCAAGGGCTGCCGCCTCCAGGACGCCACGGGCACCTGGTACCTGGACGCCCGGGCGGCGATGTGGAACACGACCCTCGGCTACAGCTGCGAACGGATCGTGGACGCCGTCACCGAGCAGCTCCGCCGGCTGCCGGTGGCCCAGATCATCCGCTACGAGGAGCCCGCCGAGGTCTCCCTGCGCTATGCCCGCCGGCTGGTCGCCGAACTGCCCGCCCCCCTCAACCACGTGCGTTTCGGCAGCACCGGCTCCCAGATGACCAGCGCCGCGGTGCTCATGTCGCGGTTCGTGCGCAAGGTGCGCGGCGAGACGCAGCGCGTCAAGGTCCTCGCCTTCACCAACGGCTACCACGGCACCGGGGGCCTGGCCGGCGCGCTGACCGGCGAGCGGCAGATGCACGCGCTGCAGGCCCCGCTCGCCCCCGAGGTGCACCACGTCCGGCCCTGGGACGTGGACGCGCTGGAACGGGCCGTCGAGCGGCGCGGGCCGGAGAACGTCACCGCCGTGATCGTGGAGCCGATCATGGGCACCGACGTCGTACCCGCCCCCGAGGGCGCCCTCGCCCGGATCCGGGACCTGTGCGACCGGCACGGCATCCACCTCATCGCCGACGAGGTCACCACGGGGTTCGGCCGGACGGGCGCGATGTCGGTGATGGCCGCGCAGGGCGTCCTGCCCGACATGCTGGTGCTGGGCAAGGGCATCACCTCCGGCTACTTCCCGCTGGCCGCCCTGGTCTGCTCGGACGCCGTCTTCGACGAGGCGGTCTCCCGTCCGGAGTACGTCTTCCCGCACGGCTGCACCGCCGACGGCCATCCCGCCGCCATGGCCGCCGGCCTGGCCGTGCTGGACGAACTGGCCGACGGCACGCTGCTGGAGCGGGTGCAAACGACCGGGGCGGAGATCCGCCGGCGGCTGCGCGCGGCGGCCGAGGAACTCCCGCTGATCCACGAGGTGCGCGGCGAAGGGCTGATGATCGGCGTCGAACTGCGCCGGGAGTCGGGCCGGTTGGGTGCGAGCGAGATGGCGCGGGTGCGCGCCGCCTGCAAGGCCGCCGGTCTGCTGCTGACCAGCACCAACAACACGCTCGTGCTGATGCCTCCGCTCGTGCTGGGCGAGGAGGAGGCCGACGAGCTGGTGGAACGGCTGACAGCCGCGCTGCGCACCGTCGTCGGGCACCTCTCGTGACCGGGCGTCCCGCGGTCGCGGTCGTCGACGGCTTCGGGTCGGCCGCCCGGCTGGCGAAGGCGTTCGACGCCGCCGGGCACGACTGCGTGCGGGTGCAGAGCACCGTCGACATCCCCGCCCACTACCGCAGCGAACTGGACCTCGGCCTGTACGCCGACAACCTCGTGCACACCGGCGACGTCGAGGCGACCGCCGCGCGGCTGGCCGGCTACCGGACGGTCGCCGTGATCGCCGGAGCCGAGCAGGGCGTCGAACTCGCCGACGCCCTGTGCGAGGCCACCGGCCTGCCGGGCAACGGCACCGCGCTCAGCCACGCCCGGCGCACCAAGGACGTGCAGACGCGTACCGTGGCGGCGGCCGGCCTGCCCACGGCACGTCAGCTGACGGTCGAGGACGCCGCGCAACTCCGGGCCTGGCACACGCGGCTGGGCGGGCGGGTCGTGGTCAAACCGGTCCGCAGCGCCCGCAACGACGGGGTGAGCGTCTGCGACAGCCCGGCCGAGTCCGTCGCCGCCTACGAGCGGATCCGCGGTGCCGTCAACGACTTCGGCCTGCGCAACGAGGGGGTGGTGGCGCAGGAGTACCTGACCGGCACCGAGTTCGTCGTCAACACCGTCAGCCGGGACGGACGCCACCGCGTCACCGACACCTGGCGCTACCAGAAGATCGACGTCAACGGCGTCCGGGACCGCATCAACGGCATCCTCTCGCTGCCGCCGTCGGACCCGCGCTGGAGCCGGCTGCGCGACTACGCCTTCTCGGTGCTCGACGCCCTCGGCATCGCCCACGGCCCGGCCCATCTGGAGATCATCATGACCTCCGGCGGCCCCCGCCTGGTGGAGCTCGGCGCCCGCCTGTGCGGCGCGGACGTGGCCCGGTACGCCGTCCTCGTCACCGGTGAGTCGCAGATCGACCGCACGGTGCAGGCGTACACGGACCCGGAGGGCTTCCTCGCCGACGTCGACACGCCCTACCGCGCGGACGGGCACGCCGCGATGGCGTTCCTCGCCTCCCCGCTGGAGGGCCGCCTCCGGTCGTACCCGCTGCTCGGCGAGGTGGAACGCCTCGACAGCTACCAGGGCATGGCGCTGCGGGTCACCCCCGGACAGCAGCTGCGCCGCACGGTCGACGACGGTACCGAGCCCCTCACGATCGGTCTGGCGCACGCCGAGGCCGCGATCGTCGAGAAGGACTTCCAGACCGTCTGCTACCTCGACGGACACGGGTTCTACGAAGTGGAGCGTGGACACCATGGCTGAGCCACGCACGATCGCCCTCGTCGATCCCTACGGCGCCGTCAACAAGGTGGGCCAGGCGTTCCGCGAGGCCGGGCTCGACTGCGTCCGTGTCCAGTCCACACCCCAGGTCCCGCCCTCCTACGGACCGGCGGACCTGTCCGGCTACCGGGACAACCTCGTCCACGACGGCACGTTCGAGCACATGGTCGAGCGGCTGGCGAAGGCCGGCCCGGAGGCCGTCGTGGTGGGCAGCGAGCTGGGGGTGGAGTTCACCGACCGGCTCAACGAGGCCCTGGGTCTGCCCGGCAACGGAACCGCGCTGAGCGAGGCCCGCCGCGACAAGTACGTCCAGATCGAGACGCTCAGGGCGGCCGGAGTGCCGGCCACCCGTCAGGAACGTGTCGACTCACCGCGGCAGTTGGCAGCGTGGCACCGCTCCACGGGCGGCCGGATCGTGGTGAAGCCGGTGCGCAGCGCCCGCAACGACGGGGTGTCGTTCTGCGACACCCCCGAGCAGTCGGTCGCCGCGTACCACCGGATCATGTCCCGGGACAGCGTCTTCGACGTCCCCAACGAGGGCGTGGTCGCCCAGGAGTACCTCCGGGGCGAGGAGTTCGTGGTGAACACCGTCAGCTGCCGGGGCCGGCACCGGGTCACGGACGTCTGGCGCTACCAGAAGATCACGGTCAACGGCATGCCCGACCGGATCAACGGCATGACCTCGGTGCCGAGCGACGACGCGGACGGGCACGCCGTCACCGAGTACTCCTACCGCGTCCTCGACGCCCTCGGCATCCGCTGGGGGCCGGTGCACCTGGAGGTCATGCTCACCGGTGCGGGGCCGCGCCTGGTCGAGGCCGGTGCGCGGCTGTGCGGAGCGAACGTGGCCCGGTACGCGGTCCTGCTGACCGGCGAGTCGCAGATCGACCGGACCGTGCAGGCGTACGCCGACCCGGAGCTGTTCCTCGAGGAGATCGACGCCCCGTACGCCGTGGAGAACCACGGCGCGATGGCCTTCTTCGCCTCGCCGTACGAGGGCGTCCTGCGAGGCTATCCGCACATCGGCCTGATCGAGGAGCTGGAGAGCTGCCGGGGCGTCACCCAGCGGTTCAAGCCCGGAGAACGCCTGGTACGCACGATCGACGACGAGAGCGAACCGGTCACGGTGGGTCTGATCCACCCGGACCGCTCCGTCCTCCTGCAGGATTTCGCCACTGTCTGCTATCTGGACGGCTTCGGCTTTTACGACGTGGAACCGGGGCACTGAGAAGTCTCACCGCCGTTCCCGCAACCTGTCCTGCCGGGGGCGGCGGCGCCGGTGCCGAACGGCACCGGCGACAGGACCGAGACCTAGGGAGCATCGTGGCCGAAGGCTGGCGCAGGGACTTCAACTTCGTCTGGGCGGGCGAGACCGCCTCGCTGGTCGGAACCCAGGTGTACCAGCTGGCCATGCCGCTGACCGCGGTTCTCACCCTCGACGCCAACCCCGCACAGCTGGGGCTGCTGGGCGCGCTGACGTTCGCCCCGTACGTCGTCCTCGGTCTGCCCGTCGGCGTCCTGGTCGACCGGTGGCAGCGGCGCGGCGTGCTGATCCTCTCCAGCCTGGGGCAGGCGGTGTCGATCGGCGCCATCCCCCTGCTGGCGGCGCTGGACCTGCTGACGTTCGGCCGGCTGCTGGCGCTGGCCTGCGCGGCCGGGACCGCCCGGGTGTTCTTCACCATCGCCTACCGCTCGTACCTGCCGGCGATCGTGCCGCCGGAACACCTGACCGGTGCCAACTCCCGCCTCACCGCGAGCGAGTCGGTGGCGGAGATCGGCGGCCCGGGGCTGGGCGGCGCGCTGGTGCAGGTGGTGGGCGCGCCGTTCGCCCTGCTCGTGGACGCGGTCTCGTACCTCGCCTCCGCGCTGGGCGTCTCGGCCGTGCGCAAGCGCGAGAAGCCCGTCCGCGTCGACCCCGCGCCGTTACGGTCCCAGGTGACCGAGGGTTTCCGCTTCACCTTCTCCAGCCCTTACCTGCGGGCCACCCTCGGCGAGGCCGCCAGTTACAACCTGTGCTGGCAGATCGTCCTGACGATCCTCACCCTGTTCGCGGTGAAGGAGCTCGACATGAGCCCGGGGACGCTGGGCCTGGTGCTGTCCGTCGGCGCCGTGGGCGCACTGCTCGGCGCGGCGTTCACCGACCGTCTCGCGCACCGGGTGGGTCTGGGCCGCACGCTGGTGATCGCCGCGGTGATCGGCGACCTGGCCCCGCTGCTGCTGCCGGCCGCACACCGCGGCACCTGGGCGGCTCCCCTCATGGCCGTCGCCTTCTTCGTGCAGGGCTTCGGCATCACCGCCTGCAACGTGCACACCATGACGATCCGCCAGACGGTGACCCCGGAGCGGCTGCTGGGACGCACCAACGCCGCCTACCTCTTCGTCGCCCTGGGCATGAAACCGGTCGGCTCGCTGCTCGGCGGGTGGCTGGGCACCCATCTGGGGCTGCGCGGGGCGCTGGTGGTGGGAACGGTGGGGCTGCTGAGCACCAGTCTCTTCCTGATCTTGTCCCCGCTGCGCAAGGTCCGCACCCTGGACAGCATCAGGCCCGTGCCCCCCGAGGAGGCCCGGGCCACCGCACCGACCGGCACCCCCTGACCCCGGGGCCCGGCGGCCGGGCAGGGCGTGGGCGGTCTCAGGCCACGTCCACCCGCAGGGCGTGCCCCGCCTTGTCCAGCGCGGCACGGCAGGTGTCCGCGTCGGCGGCCAGGGCGATCGCGTAGGCGACCCGGCCGTCCATCAGTCCCCGGGGCGGGGGCGACTTGACCTCCCCCGCCGCCGCCAGCGGGCCGCAGCGCACCACCTGCTCCGGCAGCCCCGGCTTGTCGAAGCGGACGTCCGCGATGACGGAGTCGTCCTCGGGCGGGTAGTAGAAGCGGATGGCGGCGACCCGGCGGTCTCCGGAGGCCGCCCGCAGCCTGGGCGGCCTGCCGCACGCGACGTCGGCCGCGGCGAGCGCGAGGTCCGGGCCGCCGCCCATGAGGTTCAGCAGGGGGATCATGCCCCCGCCGATCCGGGCGTTGACCTCGATGACCTTCGGCCCGGTCGGCGTCAGCCTGATCTCCGTGTGGGTCACTCCGTCGCTGATGTCCAGCGCGGCGTGCGTACGCGCGACCACGTCCGCCAGCGTCGGGTCGGACTTCAGCGGGTCGTCCGGGTCGACGACGTGCCCGGTCTCCTCGAAGTACGGCTCGAAGCCGACCTCCTTGCGGGCGAGGCAGACCGGGGTCACCGTGCCCCGGTGGACCACGCTGTCGACGCTGATCTCCGGTCCCCGGGCGAACTCCTCGACCAGGATGTTCCGTTCGTGCGTCGGAAGGTCGGGCGCCCACTCGCCGCTGGCGTCCGTGAACGCTACGGCCTCCTCCAGGCCGGCCGGTGAGTCGGCCCGTACCACGCCGAAGCTCCCGGCCAGGGCCCGCGGCTTGACGACGACCGGGTAGCCGATGTCCCCGGCCGCCGCGAGGGCCTCCTCGCGCCCGGAGACGAGCACCGAGCGCGGCTGGGGCACCCCGCCGGCGTCGAGGGCCGCACGGGTGCGGTACTTGTCCCGGCAGCGCTCCACGCACCGCGGGTCCCCTCCCGGCAGGCCCAACGCGGCGGCCACGTGCGCGGTCTGCTCGATCCAGGTCTCGTCCCAGCAGATGACGCCGTCCAGCGCCTGCCCGGCGTCGACCGTCCGGGCGACCCGCACGAGGCCGTCGACGTCGGCCAGACCGGCGACCACGGTGTGGCCGGCGAGGTACGCCCGTTCCCACGTGGGCGGTTCGGCCAGCACGAGGTGGACGCGGAAGTCGCGGCTGATCGACCGCAGCAGGTACTCGCGGTATGCGCGGATGCCGGGCGTGATCACGAGCAGGTGTCCCATCGTCATGGGCACCGGTTACCCGTGCGCCGCCGGGCGAGTCCCCGGCGGCGGGCCCTGCCGCCTTGTGCCCGCGAAGGCCGCCCGCCGCCGTCCTTACCTGCGCCCTCCGGCTAGGTGTCTCGCTCGGCGACGAAGATGCAGAACGGGTGGCCCTCGGGGTCCCGGTAGACGCGGAAGCGCTCCTCGTCGTCGGGATCCGGCCGATCCCGGTTGCTGAGCAGGCGCCCGCCGAGGGTGAGCACGCGCTCGTGCTGGTTGCGCAGTTCCTCCAACGAGGCGACGCTCAGGTCGAGGTGCATCTGCTGCGGCACCGGGCCGTCGGGCCAGTCCGGTTCGCGCAGACGCTCCACCTGCTGGAAGGCGAGCTGCGGACCGCCGCCGGGAGTGCGCAGGACGAGCCAGTCCCTGCCGTGCTCGTCGGGCCGGCCGGCCGGGGGCGGCTCGTCCCCTTCCGCGTAGGCGAGGCCCAGCAGGGACCGGTAGAACTCGGCGAGTTTGCGGGCGTCGGTGCTGTCGATCACGGTCTGCACCAGCCGGAGGCGGCTTGCGTCGTCGGTCATGGACTCCAGGTGCCCGTCCTGACCCGGTCCCGAACGGTCCACTCGGGGGAACAGCTGCGACACCCCGAGGCCGGCCTGCTGAAGCTGACCTACCAGTCCCCGGAGCCGCCCGTGTCGCACCGGACCGTGCCCGACCTGAGCCTCTGCACCGCCGCACTGAGCGGCTGTCCGGCGTGGCTCGGTGTCGTCGGTGCGCACGGCGCCCTACGGCCCTGATCGCCGGGGCCAGGGCCGTAGACGCCGGGGAGGCCGTCGCGGGTGTCCGCCGAGGACCATGGCGGCGGAGGCGTCAGCGCATGCCTGCCGCGTCGAGCAGGGTGATCACCGTGGGCGCGACGAGCCCGGGCAGTCTGTCGGCTCCGATGCCGGCACGGGCGCTGGCGCCGTCGAAGACCAGGCTGAGCTGCCGGGCCAGCAGAGCGGGATCGCTCGCCCCGCCCTGTTCGGCCTCGGCCCGGAAGAAGGCGGTCAGGTGCTCCTTGACCTGATGGGCGACGCGGCTCGCGGGGTGGCTCCGGTCCTTGAGCTCGATCTGCGCGGCCAGGAAGGGACAGCCGTGGAACTCGGGCGCGCCCGACTGCGCTTCCACCTGCTCGAAGACGTGCAGGATCCGCTCCCGGGGGGAACGGTCGTCGTCCGCCGCGGGCAGGAGTGCGTCCACGTAGACGGACGTGCGCCGCTCCAGACTCGCCGCGAGCAGTTCGTCCTTGCTCTCGAACAGCTGGTACATGGAGCGCTTCGACACCCCCGCCGCCTTGCACAGCGCCTCGACGCCGATGCCGACGCCCTCTCGGTAGGTGAGTGTGGCCGCCGCCTCCAGCAGCCGCTCCCGGGGGCTCGGTCTCGCATCGGTGGTCATACCGCGAGGCTAACGCGATTCCGGCCGAATGAAAACTGATCGGTTTCCAGGGGGGCGCGCCCGGCGGAGTCCCGGGCTTTCGGCCCGCCGGGACCGCCGCCTCCCCGAGGCGTTACCCACGGTTCAGGGCCCGACGGACGCCGGGCCCTCTCAGTGCTTGCGTTCCGGAAACCGATCGGTTTACCGTGATTGGAAACCGATCGGTTTCTCACCCTGTGGAGGCAGTCATGACCGCTCTCAAGGGCGCCAACGTCTTCGTCACCGGCGGCAGCCGGGGCATCGGCAAGGCGCTGGTGGAAGAGCTGTACGCGCGTGGAGCCGCCAAGGTCTACGCCACGGCCCGTGACCCGCGCTCGGTGACGCACCCCGGTGCCGTCCCCGTGGCCCTGGAGGCCACCGACCCGGCCTCCGTCGCGGCGGCCGCCGCGCGGGCGGACGACGTCACCGTGCTGATCAACAACGCCGGTGCCGCGGTCAGCGCCTCCTTCCTCGACTCCCCCGTGGACGACGTGCGCGGGGAGTTCGAGACCAACTTCTACGGCCCGCTGCTCGTCACCCGCGCCTTCGTGCCGGTCATCGAATCCAACGGCGGCGGCCACATCCTCAATGTGCACTCCGTGCTCTCCTGGCTGGCCCTCGGCGGCTCCTACAGCGCCTCCAAGGCCGCCCTGTGGTCGCAGACCAACTCCCTGCGCCTGGAGTTGCAGCCGCGCGGCATCGCCGTCACCGGACTGCACGTGGGTTACGTGGACACGGACCTGGCGGCGGACGTCGACGCGCCCAAGTCCGACCCCCGCGACGTCGCCGCGCTCGCCCTCGACGGCGTCGAGACGGGCGCGTACGAGGTGCTCGCCGACGACGTCTCGCGCCAGGTCAAAGCGGGCCTGGCAGGCGACCTGACCGGGCTGTACGCCCAGCTGGCCCGGTAGGACCGGCAGGGCACGGAGACGGTGAGATGCCCAGCCGGGAGCCACGTCCCACGACGCACGTCCCGGGGACCACCAGCCGCACCATCGCCCCGCGCCCGGGAGCCACAGCCGTGAGGGAACGCTCCGCCACCTCAAGGCGGGCAGCGGATCACCCGCGGTCCTGCGGCACACCGTACGCACCCGGGCCGAGCACGGTGTCCGCGCGCCGGGAGCGGGCCCCGTGATCGCCGGCGTGAAGCCGCGACCCGCCCTCCGCGAGACCCTGTCCGAGCAGCCAACGACTCCCGTCGGCGCCCAGGCGTGCGAACCCCCGCGCCGACGCGGTCGACGCGGGGGAGGCGGGCCGGAGCCGTTGCGGGACTCACGCCCGCGCGCGGTCGGTCCGTTACCGCTCGGTGGGGCCTGTGTCGTGGCTGCCGTAGCCGGAGGCGCCGCCGCGTGAACGGCGGCCGGAGGGCATGTTCGCGCCGGCGGCTGCCGCGAGAGCCAGCAGACAGGCGATCACACCCACGATCACGTTGTTGGTGATGGTGCGGGTCGTGTCCACCTCCCCCGCCACCACCCACGGCGCGACGATCGTCCACGCCCCGAGTGCCGCGGCGGCCCAGGCCATGCTGTGCGTGCGCTCGAAGGCGTGCCCGAAACCGCCCATCAGCAGCGCGTAGGAGAGGCCCACGATCAGGTTGGTCACGGCCAGGGTCGAGAACCCGTTGAAGCCCGCTATCCAGGGCGAGGCCGCCAGATACAGTCCGGTGATCACACCCAGGGCCTCAATCGCCTGCGCGCGCGGCGTGGTCGCCGCCCGCTCGTGCCGGGCACGCATCTCGAGGATGTCGGGGTGGGACTCCATGGTGGGTTGGTTGTAGCTCACGGCCGCCTCCAGCAGCGAGATGTTCCTTGACATGCCCCCGCGTACCCGTAAAAGGAGGATAAAACCGACAACAGCACCATTTGTCACCGAACAGGCGAGGCTGGTGTGGCGCGCAATGGCCGGCAGTGTGCCATCGGCGGGCGCCCGATCTGACGCGACGGGCCGGTCAGTCCACCGTCATGTGCAGGCGCACGGTGAGACCGGTGGTGAGCATGCGCATCTCCACCAGGTCGCAGAGCTGGTGCATCATCCACACGCCTCGGCCGCCGGCCGCCGAGAAGGGATCGGGGCGCTGCCGTCCGATCAGCGGATCGGCCATCCGGCCGCGGTCACGGATCTCGGCGATCACCGACCGCGCGCCACGCCAGAGCCGCAGGGTGCCCTTGCCACCACCGTGACGGACGGAGTTGCTCGTCGCCTCGCTGACGGCGAGCAGCCAGTCGGTGCCGCGGCGAGGCGACAGGCCCGCCGTCTCCGCCCACTGCCGCGCGGCGTCCCGGACACTCGCGAGCTCCTGCTCCCCGAAGTGGAGAACAGTGGCGTCCGCGGGTTCGGGCAAGGGGGTGTCACAGTCCCGGCAGACCTCGTGCGGGTCCGCGTGCGCCGGGCTCGGTCGATAGCCGCCGGAACCGGCGATGACGGGATGGGTGCGGCCGGCCTGGGCCAGCACCGGCTCGGGCAGCGCGGTCTCGTACGGGCACAGGATCGTGGCATCGCGGCGGGCGAAGGCGAGGTTGATCAATGCCTCGTGCCGGGTGGCCTCCCGGGCCTCCTCGGCGGTGCGCCCCACCCAGATCGGCTCGCCCACGATGGACGGGCGTCCGGTGCGGTTGCGGTCGGCGAAGTCCTGCAGCATCGACAGGATCCGTCCGGGGTTGCGGCCGGCCTGGCGCATGTCGACCCAGGTGATCCGCGGGTGATCGGCGCCGAGCGCCTCCTGCAGCAGGCTCAGACGCTCGCCGGGCACGGCCACCAGCACCGGACGGCCCCGGGAGGCGTCGGCACGGATGAACTCCCCGACGCCGTCCAGGTACTCCTCCTGCGTGGAGTAGAAGACGGCGGGGTGGTGGAAGACCGCGTCGTGGTCCCGGCCTGGCGACGGCCGTGTCAGAGTCGTCATCAGCCGGCCATCTCCAGACCTCTGCCGAGCTCGGGGAAGAGCTCCAGGATGCGCGTCAGCGCGAGGGGCGCCCCGAGGACCTGTACGGGCGCGTCGGTGGGCCGTCGTATCGCCGCGTGGGCGAGGTCGGTCAGCGCCGCGGCGTCGAGGTGGTCGAGATCTGTCAGGTCCAGGGTCACGCGCTGCGCCGGGGTCCGGGCGAGAGCGGCCGCTGCGGAGGCGGTGACGTGGCGGTTCTCGTACCCGGCCGATCCGGCGAGCCGCAGGCCGGGGCGGTCGGCCAGGGGAACGACCGCCATACCGGGCTTCCGGTCCGGGCTTCCGTGCGTGCCGAGCTGTGTCACATGTGCCCCCGCCAGCACGTCGAGGAGATCGTGGGGCAGCAGCCGCCGGTCGTAGAAGCACCATGCGGTCAAGGGCAGACGGTCGAAGACCTCGTGGTGGATCCGCAACTCGTATTCGAGCATCCGTTCGCCACCGACCACGTCGCGGGCTCCCCAGGACATCTCGCCGATGGCCCGCATACCCGCGTGTCCGCGTGCGGTGGCCGCTGCGACGGCTTCGTGCCACAACCCCACCATCGCGTCCGGATCGAACGCGGCTCCGGCCAGATAGGTCTCGGCGGCGGTCGTCACCGCCAGCTGACCCCGGCGCACGGCGGAGTCGGCGTCGACACCGCGGTCGGCGAGGGTGCGCATCACGAGACCGGGGTCGGTGGTGTCGGCGAAGTACTGCACCTGTTCGCCGCGCCGCAGCCCGGTCCGGACGAAGGCGACCACGTGGTCGGCCCACTCGGCGTCGGTGGAGAACACCACACTCGAATGCCTGTCCCCTGCCGCTTCTGCGCCCACGGAGGCGGATGCGTCGTCCATCGGAACCACTCCGCCTCTCTGTCCGACCGGGTGCGCCCGAAAGGACGCACCGTGTCGGACAAGCACACTACAGGCCGAGGCGCCCGCCGGTGACGGCGCCGATCCGTCCCGTCCCGCCCAGCGGACCGGCACGCCCGGGCCTGGACGGGTGGAGCCGGGGATGGAGCAAGATCGGACACCGGCAGTGTGCTCTTCGGATGTCCGACCAACCGCATGTCGCGGCAGTCGTCGACGAGCTGGTCCAGGTCGACCTCAGGTTGCGTAATATGCCCTCCATGCACTCAAGCATTACGCCCCCGTCTGGCGAGATCGTCATACGGCGGGCTGCAGCCCGGGACGCCAAGCGGCTCACGCGACTCGTGCGCGGCTCGCGCGCCTATGAAGGCCAGTACGCGTCGATGGTCTCGGACTACCGGGTGGGGCCCGACTACATCGAGACGCACCGCGTCTTCGTGGCTGTCGGCACCGCCGGGTCCGCGGGCCGGGTGCTCGGTTTCTACTCGCTGGTCCTCGTACCGCCGGAGCTGGACCTGCTCTTCGTCGAGGACGGGCTGCAGGGCCGCGGCATCGGCCGACTGCTCGTCGAGCACATGAAGGCCGAGGCGCGCGCGGCGCGGCTGGATCGTGTCCGGGTGGTGTCGCATCCCCCGGCCGAGGGTTTCTACCGCAGCGTGGGCGCGGTGCCCACCGGGACCGTCCCCGCGAACCCGCCCGCCGTGGCCTGGGACCGGCCCGAGCTGGAGATCGTGATCCCGTAGCCGCTGACCCGCCCTCGGGCACCGGTCACGGGAACTCCAGGCACCGCGGCATCGACAGGCCGGTCCTCGGTTACGATCACGTCGGCCGTCGTCGTCGCGACCGGGAGGAAGCCCATGTGGCGCAGGCTGGTCGGCCCGGTGGCTGGTCTGCTGGTGTTGTTCGTCGGCAGTCTCGCCTTCAACGCCGCCTCCGGGCAGAGCCGTTGGCCAGGACCACTGGACTTCGTGCGCCTCCACCCCTGGGTGGTGCTCCTGCTGCTGGTTCCGCTCGCCTGGCTGGGACTGCGGCCCGAGTCGCGCGGTGACCGACCGCACCACCGCCCGGCCGCCCCGACGACGTACCGACTGCCGCCGCGCAACACCCGCTTCACCGGCCGCGCCACCGCGCTGCAGGCGCTGCGCCGGCAGCTCGCCTCGGCGGGTGAGGTCACGACGGTGGCCGTGCACGGGCTGGGCGGCGTGGGCAAGACACAGCTCGCGGTCGAGTACGCGTACCGCTACCTGTCGAAGTACCGGTTCGTCGCGTTCGTCGACGCGGAGGAACCCGACCTGCTGGCCTCGCAGTTCGCCGCGCTGGCCCGCGAGTTGGGCCTGGTGGACGCGGGCTCGGGGCAGGTCGTGTCAGGGGTGTACACCACGCTGCGGGACCACCGGCCGTGGTTGATCATCTTCGACAACGCCGAGAAACCGGGAACGCTGCTGCACGCCCTGCCGTCGGGCGACCTGGCGAGGAACGGCCACGTCCTCGTCACGACGAGGCTGAACACCTGGTCGGGCGTGGCCGATGTCCTGGATCTGGAGGTGTTCACGCGGAAGGAGTCCGTCGACCTGCTCATGCGGCGAGTGCCCGGCACGGACGCCGGTACGGCGGACCGGATCGCGGAGCAACTGGGCGACCTGCCGCTGGCGCTGGAGCAGGCCGCCGGCTACATGAACTTCAACCAGACGGCCCCCGACGCGTATGCGGCGCTGCTGACGACGCGCTTGGAAGACATGATCGCGCGGGGCGAACCGGCCGGCCGGCCGGCGGTGGTCGTCGCGACCCTGTGGCAGTTGAGTGTGCGCAGGCTGGAGGAACAACACCCCGCAGCCGTGCAGCTGTTGCGGCTGTGCGCCCTGCTGGCCCCGGAGCCCATCCCGCTCACCCTCTTCACCGACGGCCCGGAGCCGTTGGTCGCGGCGGCGAGGGACCCGCTGGCGTGGGACACGACGGTCGGTGCGCTGGCCGGCCTCGGCCTGGCGCGGCGCGAGGACTCCGCCCTGGTGCTGCACCGGCTGGTGCAGGCGGCCGTCCGGGCCACGATGACGCCCGAGGCGCTCACGACGGGCCGGGCCCGGCTGAGCCGTGCGCTGCTGGAGGCCGCGCCCAACGACGTCCACGGTGACGCGCACGCCCGGCCGCGCTGGCACCGGCTGCTCCCCCACGTGCTGGCCGTCACCAAGGACGACCCGCCCCTCCCGTACGCGCCGGCGACGGCCTCACTGCTGCGGCTGGCCTCCGAGTTCCTCCTCGCGATCGGCGACCGCACGGTGGCGCTGCCCCTGTGCGAGCGCGCCCTCGCACTCGACGAGGCACTCGACGGCCGGGACGCAGAGGTCGGCTTCGACCTGATCACCCTGGCACAGATCCACCGGGACCTCGGCGCGCCGCAGACGGCACGCCCCCTGGCCGAGCGGGCGCTGCGGGTGCACGAGTCCTGCCTGCCCGCCGGGAGCCCGGCCATCGCAACGGACCTGGCGACGCTCGCCAGGACGCTGTGCATGCTCGGCGAGCATCGGGCGGCACTGCCCCTGGCCGAGCGGGCGCTGCGGATCGACGAGGCCGCGCACGGGCCGGACGACCCTTACGTGAGCTTCGACCTGATCGCCCTGGCGACCGTCCACCACGACCTGGGAGATCCGGCGACAGCCCTGCCGCACATCCGGCGGGCGCTGCGGATCCGTGAGGCCCACTATCCGCCGGACCACCTGTACATCGGCTACGCCCTGCTGTTCGAGGCCAGGGTCCTGCACGCGCTGCACGACCCGTCCGCACGGGAACCCGCCCGTCGGGGCGCGGACATCCTGCGCGGTCAACTCGGCGCGACCCACCCCAAGACGGAGGAGGCCCTGGCTCTGGCGGACAGCCTGAGCCGATGACCGCCCGCGCCGGGGAGCGGGCCAAGAGGAGCGGCGGCTCGGACTCGGGCCTGGGTCGGCAACAGGTCAGACGTCCGGCTCCGGTGTCAGTCGGCTGACGTATCCTTCCCGCCACCGCACAACGACCAGGAAGATCAGGCGCATTGACCAGCTCGTCAGCTTTCCCCTTGCCGTTTCACGCCGCCCGTTCCATATCTTTGGCGCCACCACGAACGCTGCGCGAGCTTCAGATGATGCAGTGCAGTGCCCACATCCGGGCGAAGCCGGGGTGGTTCGACAAGATGAACGACCCCGCCATCGTCGCGAGGTGGACACGCGAAGCGGTCGCCCAGGGCCTCACCCAAGCGCAGATCCGTTACGTGCTCGACGAACTCACGCACTACGCCGCGCTGCGGGACGCGCGGACCGGTGTCGAGGTGTCCGCCGTCGACGGGGTGTGGCAGTCGGACACGCTGGTCGACGAGCAGCTCAGAGAGCGGCTGCGCGCGGCGGTTCAGGTTCTGGAACAGGTCCCGGACGCGGAGCGGGACTGGCACCCCGGATCCGAAGGCCAGGTGCTGGACCTGGTTCATCCCTCACTGTTCTGCCTGGTGAGAGAGGTGAGCGGCGCGCCCGAGGAGACGTGGCGGAACCCTACGAGCCGCTATTCGAAGTACGAGTTCTCGGAGAAGTTCCAGTGGCTTCCCACGGACGTCGACGTGCGTGCCGACGGCGATGTCGCCTTCCGCTCGTACGTCAACAACGTCCACCCCGAGAAGCATCGCGAACTGGCGGCCGTCCTGCCGGAGGTGTTCGCCCGCATGCGCCCGCTGCTGGAGAACGTGCTCACCGATCTGCGTCATCCACGGCCCCTGCGGATCGAGGCTGATCCTTACGGATGGTACGAGTCGGAGCCCGAGTACCCGGCCAAGTCCTCCTACAGCGATGAGACGGCCTACGCGGAAGCAGTCCGCGCGTGCGAAGAGGCGTATAACGACTGGTGGGAGAACCGCCGCCCGGTCGTTCCGGACGCCCCGGCCTTCACCCCGCCCGGGCTGCCCGACGCATCGGCCCGAGTCGATCTGCGCGGCCGCCGTCTCCAGGTCATCGTCAAGCTCGCCACCATTCACCTCACCCCGGACATGCCCGAGTACCCCGGCGGTTCCTGGCATGTCGAGGGGATGCTGAACGAGCGGATCGTCTCGACCGGCATCTACTACTGGGACAGCGAGAACATCACCGAGAGCCGGCTGAGTTTCCGGGCGGCGCTCGACGACCCGAACTACGAGCAGAACGACGACAACGGTCTGCGCGAGGTCTACGGCCTGGAGGACGAAGACGCCCTGAACCAGGTGCTGGGATCGGCATCGACCCCGGCGGGCCGCTGCCTGGCATTCCCGAACATCCTGCAACACCGTGTCGGCTCGTTCCGCCTCGCGGACCCCACCCGCCCGGGACACCGCAAGATCCTCGCGTTCTTCCTGGTCGACCCGTCGGAGAGGATCGTCTCGACCTCCGATGTGCCGCCGCAACAACCCTGGTCGGATACCTCGACCATGACGCTCGAACAGGCCAAGGAGTACCGCGAACAACTCATGCAAGAGCGCAAGTTCTTCGTCGACGAACACAACGAGCTGCTCTACGAGCGGGAGTTCTCCCTCTGCGAGCACTGAACCCCGGTGAACAGCGCTCGATGCCGGGCCGGGCGGCTCAGGCCTCCCGGTCCGGGGCTGCCGCCGTGACAAGGCTCGGCACACGTCAGCGGGTGTCCCCTCCACGGCTCTTGACCTGGAGCGCGCTCCAGATCCGAGCATGGAGGCCATGAACACCACCGAATCCCACATCGTCCTGGGGACCATGGACTTCGGCACGCGCGTCGGGCCCGACCGTGCCTTCGCGATCCTCGACTCCTTCGTCGCCTCCGGCGGTGTCTGGCTGGACACCGCCAACTGCTACTCCTTCTGGAGTGACCCCAGGGGCACCGGTGGCGCGAGCGAGCGCCTCATCGGCGCCTGGCTGCGGGCCCGACCGGGCATGCGCGGCAGGGTGCGGATCGCGACCAAGGTCCGGCACAACCCGCTGGTGCCGCACTCCTGGCCGGAGAGCGCCGAAGGCCTGTCCGCCCGCGCCGTCCACGCCGGTGTGGAGGAGAGCCTGGGCCGGCTCGGCGTCGATCACGTGGACCTGCTGTGGGCCCACGCCGAGGACCGTACCGTGCCGCTCGAGGAGACGGTCGGTGCCTTCGGTGAGCTGGTCACCAAGGGAACGGCACTGCGGGTCGGGGCTGCCAACCATGCCGCCTGGCGTGTCGAGCGTGCCCGGGCTCTCGCGCGGGAGCAGGGCGTGGAGCCGTGGTCGGCCCTGCAGTTGCGCCACTCGCTGGTTCAGCCGCGTCCGCTCACCCCGCTCGCGGAGGCAGGCCACCGGATGCTCACCGCCGAGGATCTCGACCTCGCGCGGTCGGAGGGGCTGTCCGTGTGGTCCTACAGCTCACTGATGTGGGGTTCGTACGTGCGTGCGGAAAAGCCGCTGCCGGACACCTATGATCACCCCGGGACCACCCGGGTGCTCGCGGTCCTGGAGGAGGTCGCGGCCGAGCTCTCGGCCACACCGAACCAGGTCGTCCTCGCCTGGCTGACGCGGCAGGGCATCGCCCCCATCGTCGGTGCGAGCCGGGTGGAGCAGATCGAGGAGGCACTGGCCGCGCGCGGTGTGCGGCTCGGGGAAGAGCATGTCGCGCGGTTCGCTCAAGCGCGATAGCGGCGGTGACGAAGGAGTTCCATGACCACCCTCACCCCGGCGGCGGCGGCCGACCGCACCGGCGTCTCCATCGACACGCTGCGCTACTACGAGCGCGAAGGGCTCATCGGCCCGATACGGCGCACGGCCGGCGGGCGCAGGCAGTACACAGAGGACGACCTCTTCTGGATCGGCCTGGTGACGTGCTTCCGCGAGGCGGGACTCGGCATCGCGGACCTGCGCGGCTTCGTCGCCATCCTGCGCGCCGAGCACTCCTCCCAGGACCGGGTGGCGTTCCTGCGCGAGCGGCGTACGGTCCTGGAGGAGAAGGTCGCGGCGCTGCACCGGGCCATGAAGGTCCTCGACGACAAGATCGCCTACTACGGCGGAGCGTGACGACCCGAGTGGACCGGGGCGCCGGCCGCCGACGCGGCGAGGGGCCCGGCTCATGCCGGGCCCCTCGCCCTGGAACGGGTGACGCGAACGGCCTCGTCAGCCGCGCACGATGTTCTCTGCCTGGGGACCCTTCTGGCCCTGGGTCACGTCGAAGGTGACCGCTTCGCCCTCGACCAGTTCCCGGTAGCCGTTCCCGGCGATGTTGGAGTAGTGGGCGAAGACGTCGGGGCCACCGCCGTCCTGGGCGATGAACCCGAAGCCCTTTTCGGCGTTGAACCACTTAACGGTGCCGCTGGCCATGCTGCTTGTCCTTCTCTATTGCCGAGGGGTCCCGGCTGGTCTGTGGGTGGGGTCGCCCGTCACCGGAGGACACCCGCAGACCGTTCTACCCCCCTGGCCGCCGATTATCCGACTGCGACCCCCTGATTTTGATCTCTCACGCGGAAAGGTGATCCGTACGGGAGTCCCCCCTGACGGCACAGGGCCCCCGACGTGGTCGGCGTACGTCGGGAATTCCGCCCGGGCGGCGGCGGCGATCTCGCGGGCCGGCCGGCGCGGGACGGTCGCATGCCGCTAGGCCAACCGGACCAGCGCCGCTTCGGACGGCCGGTGGTCACGCCGTACTCCACGGGCTCCATCAGCCCCACCCCCTCCGCCAGCGGCCGCCCCGGGGCGGCACGCACCACAGGGCGGCGAGCCCACCCGTGCCGTCCTGCCGAGGGCGTGGCCGGAACATCAACTCATCCCACCTGAAACACAGTTGTCGTCCGCCCCATCGGTTGGCAGACTCGCCTCGCCGACGGAACACGCGAACTGGCGTGCGACCACGCTGCGGAGGCTGCGCGTCGGCCGACGGGGCCTGTCTCATCTCATCAGGGGGAACATCCTTGAACCTCAACCTGCCCGGACGCGTCCTGGCCCGTGCCACCGCCACCCTCGCGCTGGCGCTGGCCATGGCCACCGGCACCACCGGCCTGCTCTCCGGCGCCGAGGCGCACGCCCTGCCGGTCACCGAGGGCTCCTTCAGCTTCAGCGGCGACGAGGGCGACTACATCAGCGGAGGCCGGTCCTACGCCTACTCCACGGCGTCCCAGGACCGCATGAACATCTCCGCCGACAACGCCCACAACGCGGTCCGCCTCTGGGTCGACGGGGCGGACGGCGACTGGTGGTCCCTGGACCTCGCGGCGCCGTCCGGCAAGGTCCTCGCACCGGGTACCTACACCGGCGCCACCCGCCACCCCTTCAACGAGCCGACCGAGCCGGGGCTGGACCTCAGCGGCAGCGGCCGCGGCTGCAACCGGCTCACCGGCACCTTCACCATCTCCGCCGTGGAGTTCGGCCCCCAGGGCTACGTGCAGAAGCTCGACGCCACGTTCGAGCAGCACTGCGAGGGAGCCGCTCCCGCGGCGCGCGGCGAGGTCCACATCGAGAATCCGGCCCCGCCGGCCGAACTCGGTCTCGGCCTCGACATCGCCCTGGACGGCACCGCGAGCTCCCTCAACGGCAAGGCCACCGTGCACGGCACGGTGAGCTGCAACAAGCCGGTGCAGGTGACCGTGGCGGGCGACGTCACGCAGGTGAAGAAGCGGGACCTCATCCGCGGTTCCTTCTCCACGTCGGTGTCCTGCACCCCGGGCTCCCCGGTCGCCTGGACCGGCACGGCCGTACCCACCGGCGCGGTCCCCTTCCAGAAGGGGGACGTCGAGGTCGAGGGCCGCGCGACGGCGACGGACCCGGACTACGACCAGCCGGTGACGGCCGGCGAGACGGTGGCGGTCCGCCTCACCCGGGTCTGACCCCCCGGCGCACGGCCTCAGCAGCAACGCCCGGGCCTGCTCCGTTCCGGAAGCAGGCCCGGGCCGCGTTGCCGACGGCCCCGGCCGAACGTCACGGGCCGGTCGTCAGCGCCTCGTCGACCGTCGGGTGGACCGGGAGCAGTTGGGCGATGCCGGTCATGGTCACCATGCGTTCCAGTCGTTCGGGCACGGCGGCGAGGTGGAGGGAACCTCCGTTCCTCTGGGCCGCGTGCAGGAGTCTGATGAAGGTGCTCAGGCCGGTCGAATCGATGTACTGCGCTTCCGACAGGTCCAGCACCAGGTGCCGGATTCCCTCGGCCAGGAGCGCCGAGACGTACGCGCGCAACGAGACGGCCGTGTGCAGGTCCACATCTCCCAGGACGGCGACGACCGCGGTGCGGTCGTCGATGTGCTGGACGGTCATGTCGAGCGCGTCGGACACGGTGGTCATCACTCCTGGCGAGGGCGAGGGCTCGTCGACGGGTGCGTCGGGTGACGCCGGTCGGGGACTACTGCGCACCATCGCCGCCGAGGTGGTGGACGGTGGCCAGGTCGGCGATACCGGAGACGGCGAGTACCGGCCCCAGCAGGGGCGTGACGATCAGCTCCAGCCGGTCGGCGTGGGCGAAGAGCACGCTCAGGCCGGCGCTGTCCAGGTACTCCACCGCGGTCAGGTCCACGACGAGGGGACCGGAACCGCTGTCGAGGGCCTCGGCCAGGGCTGAGGCGTTGCTCATGTCGATCTCGCCGCTGACCGAGAGCCGCGGGGTGCCGTCCGCACGTCTACCGGTGGTGAGGGTGAGCGGAGTGGTCATCGGGCGATCCTCATCTGCATGTCGACAGTGGTGCCGTGGGGGCCGGGAGCGATGGTCACCTGCTCCATCATGGCCCGCATGAGTGCCACTCCCCTGCCGCGGTTGGCATGGGGCTCCGGCCGCGGGACCTTCCAGCGGCCGGAGTCGGCGACCGTCAGGCGCAGACGGTCGGCGAAGGCCTCGACGCTCAGGCGTACGGCCTCCCCCGGTGCGTGCCGGTGCCCGTGCTCGATCGCGTTGGCGCACGCCTCCCCCGCCGCCACGAGAACGTTCTGCACCTCGAACCGGGTCAGGTCGCAGTGGGCGAGCCAGGCGCGCAGCGCGTTGCGGACGGGAGCGAGTTGCGAGGCCTCGGCCGGGAAGGTCACGTCGAACGGCGCCGGGTGGCGATAGAGCAGCAGCGCCACGTCGTCGTCGTAGCCGCCTTCGGGCGCGAGCCGTGTCATCACCTCGGTGGCGAGGTCGTCGACGGGCAGGTCGCGGCCTTCCTGGACAGCTCTGCCCGCTTCCTCGATCCCGGCGCCGAGCGAGCGCCGGCGGCGTTCCACGAGCCCGTCGGTGTACAGCAGCAGCGTGGACCGCGCGGGCAGGGTGCACCGTGCTTCCGGACGGCGGCCGCCCGGGCGGACGGCCAGTGGCAGGGAGCGCCCCTCCTCCAGGAGCCTGACCGAGCCGTCGGCGTGCGCGAGGATCCCCGGCGGGTGCCCGGCGGTGGAGTAGGTCAGCTCTCCCGTGCCGGGGTCGAAGACACCGCAGAAGACGGTCGTGCACAGCGCGCCGGGGACGCTCGCGGCGAACTGGTCGAGCGCCATCAGCGCCCGGGACGGGCTGGGCTCCTGCAGCAGCAACGCCCGGCAGGCGCTGCGCAGTTGCCCCATGACGCTGGCCGCCTCCAGGCCTCGTCCGACGCAGTCGCCCACGACGATGCCGATCCGCCCGTCCGACAGGGCGACGGTGTCGTACCAGTCGCCGCCCACTTCCAGCGGGCGTGTGGCGGGCTCGTACCGTACGGCGAAGCCGTCCGGGAGCCGCGCCGGGCCCAGGATGGCGCGCTGGAGCGCGATGGCGGTCTCGCGCTGCTGGTCGATCTGGTGCGCCCGCACCAGTCCCTGTGCCAGGCGCCCTGCCAGCAGCGACAGCAGAACCTGGTCCTCGGCGGTGAACGGCCGGTGTTCGCCCAGGTCGATCCAGACGGCCAGCGGTCCGTCGGGGTGTTCCAGCAGGACGCCTGCGCCGGTGCCCTCGGTGACCGGGGTGAGCGGTGGCCTGTGGCGCAGTCCGCTGAGGAACTCCCGTGCGTCGGCGTCGAGTCCGTCCCAGTCGGCTCCGGGTTCCGTGGCCGTCAGGGCCGGCACGTCGCCGGGGTGGAAGACGACGGCCAGCACGCACCGCGCCCGCCACAGGGCCTTCAGTTCCGTCAGGGCGCTGGTGAGCGCCTCGGGAAGGCTGGCGGCCTGGGACAGCACGGTGTTCAGCGCCGCCAGCGCCGTCGTGCGCTGGACGGCGTAGTGCTCGGCCGTGACGTCGCGGAACGTTCCGACGGTCACCCGGCGCCCGGTGTCCGGGTCCCGGGCCTTGTTCCAGGTGACGGCGACCCACCGCCGTTGGCCGTCCCGGTGGGTGACGGGGACGGTGGTCGAGCCCTGATCGCGTTCCAGCAGGTCGGTGAATGCCGCACCGACCTGACGGTGGGCCTCGGGATCGGCGGCGGCGTCCGGCCACCAGGGGTGGATCGGCTCGTACGGCAGATGCTCGGGGCCGTAGCCCAGGATGTGGGTGAAGGCGGCGTTGATCTCCACGACGGCGCCTGCCTCGTCGCAGACGAAGAACGCCTCCTGCAGCGAGTCGATCAGCGCGGTGCGCCATCGCAGGTGGTGGCCGCGCAACCGGGCCAGTTCCACGTTGGCCCGTACCCGCGCCAGCAGTTCGGCGGCGGCGAAGGGCTTGACCAGGTAGTCGTCCGCGCCCGCCTGGAGGCCCTCGATGGAGGCCTCCTGCCCGGCCCGCGCCGACAGCAGCACCACGGGCACCGCGGCCGTGCGCGTGTCCGCGCGCAGTCTCGCCACGAGCCCCAGCCCGTCCAGCCGGGGCATCATGACGTCGCTGACGACGAGGTCGGGAACGTCGCGGCGGGCGGCCTGCAGGGCTTCGACGCCGTCGGCGACGGCGGTCACCTGGTATCCAGCTCCGGCGAGGGTGCGGGAGAGGTACTCACGCATGTCGGCGTTGTCGTCGGCCACCAGCACGCGGCCACTGGCGGAGGAACCCGGCACCACGGCCGGGTTCATCCCGTCCGGCACCCGGCTGCCACCGGACTCGGGGCCGCCGGGCGCCGGCAGCCAGCGCAGTGCCTCCTGGACGTAGGGATCGGCGGTCGCGGAGACGGTGGAGCCGCCGGCCTCGGACACCACGGAGTCCGGCGGCAGATGGGCGGTCCCGAACGGAATCCGAAGGGTGAAGGCGGTGCCTTCGCCCAGACGGCTCTCCGCGGTGATCGAACCGCCGTGCAGGCCGACCAGCTCCCGCACCAGGGCCAGGCCGATGCCGCTGCCCTCGTTCGAGCGGGAGCGGGCGTTCTCGATGCGGTGGAAGCGCTCGAACAGCCGGGGCATCTCCGCCTCCGGCACGCCGACACCGGTGTCGGAGACGACCACGACGGCATGGGTGTCCGTCCGGCGCACGCGGACGCCGACCGAACCCTCGAAGGTGAACTTCAGGGCGTTGCTCAGCAGGTTGAGCACCACCTTCTCCCACATGCCGCGGTCGACGTGGACCGGCTCGTCCAGGGGCGGGCAGTCCACTTCGAAGGCGAGCCCGGCCCGTTCCACGGCCGAGCGGAAGACGCTGGCGAGTTCCGCGGTCACCACGGCCAGGTCGACCGGCTCGTGGCGCGCCTGCATGCGGCCGGCCTCGATGCGGGAGAAGTCCAGCAGCGTGTTGACCAGCTTGCCCAGCCGCAGCCCGTTGCGGTGCACGACGTCCAGGTCCTGGCGAACGGCCTCGTCGGCGTCGGAGAACCGGCCGCGCAGCTCCTCGACGGGGCCCATGATCAGCGTCAGCGGGGTCCGGAACTCGTGGCTGATGTTGGAGAAGAAAGTGGTCTTGGCCCGGTCCAGCTCCGCGAGTTCCTCGGCCCGCCGCTGCTGGGCCTGGTAGCTCCGGGCGCTGCCGATGCCCGAGGCGATGTATCCGGCCGTCAGCTCGATGAACCCCCGGTACCCCTCGTCGAGCACGCGGTAGCGGTTCAGCGCCGCGACGCAGAAGCCGTAGGGGGCGCTGCCCTGTTGCACGAGCGGGACGACGAGTGCCTGCCGGGGCGGTCTCGGCCAGTCCCCGGCGGGCAGGTCGGCGAAGGCACCGCCGTCCAGCGGCACCAGGACCGTCTCGCCCCGGGCCGGGGCCGCGACCGGCCACACCCCGTCCGGCTCGTCGACCGGGAGGACGGCGGGCGCCGCGGGGTGGCCCGCGGGAAGGCCGGTGGCGGCGGACAGCCGGGCGGTGCCCTCCTCGAAGAGATAGGTCAGGGTGAAGGGCAGATCCTTGCGGTTGCGGTCCAGTTGCCGGCCGGTGAAGGACAGCACCTCCTGCTCGGTGCGGATCACGCTCGGGTCCGAGCCCAGGTCGCGCAGCGTGGCCATCCGCCGCTCCCCGATCACCCGGTCGGTGTCCTCGCTGACGACGCACAGCATGCCCACCACGGCTCCGGAGTCGTCACGCAGCGGGCTGTAGGAGAAGGTGTGGTACGTCTCCTCGCTGTAGCCGGAACGCTCCAGGAAGAGCAGCAGGCCCTCGTCCCAGGTGGCCTCCCCCGTCCGGAGCACGGTCTCGATGCGCGGGCCGATGTCGTCCCAGATCTCCGTCCAGACCTCGTTCGCGGGCCGCCCCAGCGCCCACGGGTACTTACGGCCGAGGGTGTCGCGCCGGTAGGCGGCGTTGCAGAAGAAGGTGAGCTGCTCGCCCCAGGCCATCCACATGGGAAAGCGGGAGGACAGCAGGATGCTGACGGCTGTCTGCAGGCTCTGCGGCCACTTCTCCGGCGGCCCGAGCGGTGTGGACGCCCAGTCCACCAGGGCGAGATCGGCGCCCACTTCGCGGTCGGCGGCGAACACCTCGCCGCCGGCCGCCGCGAGCCGCGGCTCCGGCTCAGCCACGTCTGTTTCCTCCACGCGATCCCTGCCCCCTCATACGACCACCCCTCAGGCCGTTCCCACACGAATCCCACACGACCACGCACGCGTGTAACCCCTTGCCGCGCACCTAACCCTGTCCGCCGGGCGGACGCGAGCGACACGCCCGGGCCCCGCGCCCTGGGGCCGGCAGCGCCGACGCGGCCAGGCAGACCGTACTTCGGGGGACCCGCTCACGCTGCTCCGGCGTTGTCCTGTCGCAGTGCCGCGCGCAGCCAGTCGTCCGCGGAGCCCGGGGTCGGCCGCGCGGGGCCGCCCGGCTCGCTCAGGACGACGGCGGCGAGGTGCCAGTACTGGTCCAGGCGCGCCTCGGCCGCGAGCCGGCCGGCCAGCCGGCGGCGGAAGTCGCGGGTGTCGCGGCTGCCGTAGGCGCTCGCGTAAGCGGCGACGTAGGCGTCCAGGGCCTCGCCCGGGCGCGGGTCCTGTGCCCGGCGCAGATGTGCGGACGCCAGTTCGAAGGCCTCGGCGAGGCCCGCGTAGAGCAGGGCCGCGCCGCGAGCCCCCGCCACCCGGTGCACGTCCGGTTGGGGCCGACGGCCGTCCGGACAGGGAGCCGTCGTCATCGCGTGCAGCCGGGCGAAGGCGAGTACCTGCGCCGGGCGCGGTGCATCGGGCGGCTGGGGGACGGCGGCCTCCAGGAACGCCGCGGTCGCTCGCGGAGGCATCCGGGCCGGCAGCCAGGTGCGCCAGAACCTCGCCAGGGGCGCGGTGCTCGGCGGTGTGCTCAGCGCGCCGAGCAGCCTCAGCCGGCCGGCGCGCTGGGCCGGTGGGCAGTCCCGTACCAGTTCGAGTGCCGCTTCCCGCCAGCGCAGGGTCTTCAGCTCGTCGCCGAGTTCGCGCAGCCGGCTGTCGACCGCGGTCTCCAGGAGCGGGCCGGCCGCGTCCTCGTCCTCCAGGACACGGCGTATGGCGGGCAGGGGCAGGTCGAGGCCGCGCAGGGAGCGGATCAGCCGCAGTCGTTCCAGGGCCCGGGGGCCGTAGCGGCGGTGTCCGCCGCTGCTGCGGGCGGCCTCGGGGAGCAGGCCCCGGTCCGAGTAGAAGCGGACGGTCTTCACAGTGGCACCGGCTCGCTCGGCGAGCTCCCCGATGCTCCACAACGGCTCGTGCGACGCGGACAGTTGAACCTCCCTCAGGGGGAGTTCCTACGGTACCGGCACGTGGTCCGGGCGGTCGGCGCGGCCCGCGGACCCAGGGCGTACGCGACCGGCGCGGTGTCCTGCGAGGTATCCGGGGAGGGGTTTTCCGTGCATGTGTTCATCCTGGTGGCGGGTGTGTTCACCGGCGCCCACGTGTGGGAGGAGACGGCCGGGCGGCTGGTCGCCGCGGGCGGCGAGGCGCACGCGGTGCCGCTGACGGGAGTCGACGCGGCCCGGCCGGCGGCGGCGCACGTCGGTCTGGAGACGCACATCGAGGACGTGATCGCGGCGATCGACGCGGTGGACGCGGCGTCCGGGCGGGAGATCGTGCTCGTCGGCCACGACTACGGGATCCACCCGGTGCTGGGCGCCGCCGACCGGCGGGCCGAGCGCGTCGCACGCATCGTGTACCTGGACTGCGGGATGCCGCAGAACGGCGTTCCGGCGCTGGCCGCCGTGCCGGACCAGTCGCTGCGCGCGCAGCTGGCCGAGCGGGCCGGGGCGGGAGAGCGGGAGGGCGTACTGGCGCCACCGGCTCTCGGCGAGTGGGAGCGCTGGGGCAGTACCGCCGGCATCGGCGCGGCGGCGCTGGAGCGGCTGACCGCCCTGGCCGCGCCGCAGCCGCTGGGCACCCTGCTCCAGCCGTTGCGGTTGAGCGGGGCGGTGGCCGCGGTGCCCGTCACCGGCGTGCTGTGCACCCGGAACGGGGCGGGCATCGACTCGGTGCAGCGGCTCGTCGACTTCGGCGATCCCGCGCTCGCCGCCCTGACCCGGCCTCAGGTCAGCTTCTTCGAGCTGCCCACCGGGCACTGGCCGATGCTGTCCTGTCCCGACGACCTCGCGGAGGTCCTGCTGCGGGCCGCGTCCGGTGCGGGGCACCGCCTGCGGGCGGCCGGCGACGACGCGCCGGTACCCGCCCACCTGCGCCCGTTCCCGTGGGACGTGCCCGAGCTGCCGCGCGACCGCCGGGACCACGTCGATCTGTACGTCCCGGACGGCGAGGGACCGCGACCGGCCGTGGTCTTCGTGCACGGTGGACCGGTACCCGCCGCAGCGCGGCCGGGTCCGCGTGAGTGGCCGACCCTGGTGGGCTACGCCCGTCTGGCCGCCGCCGAGGGCATCGTCGGTGCCACGGTCGAACACCGCCTGCACGACATCGCGGACTACGAGCGCGCCGCCGAGGACGTCGCCGCCGGGGTGGAAATCGTGCGGGCCGATCCCCGGGTGGACGCGGACCGGATCGCCCTGTGGTTCTTCTCCGGCGGCGGTCTGCTCACCACCGACTGGCTGGCCAGGCCCCCGGGCTGGCTGCGCTGCCTGGCCGCCGCCTACCCCGTCCTGGCGCCCCTTCCCGTCTGGGGGATGGCCGGCAGCCGCTTCCATCCCGCCCGGGCGGTCGCCCGGGCGGGCGACCTGCCCGTCGTCCTCCTCCGCGCCGGGCGGGAGACGCCCGAGATCGCCGGGACCGTCGAGGCGTTCGTGGCCGCGGCCGGCGAGAGCGCGGCCCGGCTCGAACTGATCGACGTCCCCAACGGGCACCACGGGTTCGAGACCCTCGACGCGCCGGAGGAGACTCGCCCCGCCATGCAGCGTGCGATGCGCTCGGTGGTCTCCCACCTGATCGGCTGACACAGCCCCTTGCCGCCGCCCGGCCTCCGCGCGGAGGCCGGGCACAGCACAGGTGGTGCGGCCGGGGACGCCGCGCCCGTCAGCCCCGGTGGGCGGCGATCAGCTCCCGGTACCAGTGGTAGCTGTCCTTCGGGGTGCGCCGCTGCGTGTCGTAGTCGACCCGGACGATGCCGAACCGCTTGTCGTAGCCGAAGGCCCACTCGAAGTTGTCCAGCAGCGACCACACGTAGTAGCCGCGCACGTCCACGCCCGCGTCCATCGCCGCCCTCAGCGCGGTGAGGTGGTCGCGCAGGTAGGCCACCCGGTCGGTGTCGTGCACCACCCCGTCGGCGGCGACCGTGTCGTCCTCCGCCGAGCCGTTCTCGGTGATGTGGAGGGGCGGCAGGGCGTCGCCGTACTGTTCCTTGAGCCGTACCAGCAGCTCCGTGAAGGACACGGGAACCACCGGCCACCCCATCGCGGTGTGCCGTACGCCGGGCAGCGGCACCTCCTGGTAGCGGTTGTCCGTCGCCACCCGGCGTGCCGGATCGGCCTCGCGGTACGGGGCGTCGGCGACCACGATCGGCCGGTAGTAGTTGATGCCGAGGAAGTCCAGCGGCCGGGAGATCAGCGCCAGGTCGCCGTCCCGCCGGAAGTCCTGGCCGGTGATCAGCTCGCCCCAGGTCTCCTCCTCCGTCGCCGGGTAGCGGCCGGCCAGGAGCGGCTCGGTCCACACCAGGTTGTGCCGGGTGTCCGCGCGGACCACCGCGGCGCGGTCGGCGTCGGAGCCGGTGGCGGGCAGGTTGCGGTCCAGGTTGAGCGTGATGCCGACCTCGCGCGCCCCGGCCGCGCGCAGGGCCTGCACGGCGAGGCCGTGACCGACCAGCAGGTGATGGGCGGCGGCCAGCGCGCCCCGCCCCTCGCGGGCGCCGGGCGCGTGCCGGCCGACGGAGTAGCCGAGGAAGGCGCTGCACCACGGTTCGTTGAGGGTGATCCAGCGCGGCACCCGGTCCCCGAGGTGCTCGGCGACGACGGCCGTGTACGCGGCGAACCGCTCGGCAGTCTCCCGCACGCGCCAGCCGCCGCGGTCCTCCAGGGCCTGGGGCAGGTCCCAGTGGTAGAGGGTGGCGGCCGGCTCGATGCCCGCCGCGAGCAGCTCGTCCACCAGCCGCGAGTAGAAGTCCAGCCCCTTGGGGTTCACCGGACCGCCGCCGTCCGGCACGATGCGCGGCCAGGCGATCGAGAAGCGGTACGAGTCCACGCCCAGGTCCCGCAGCAGTGCCACGTCCTCCGGGTGACGGTGGTAGTGGTCGCAGGCCACGTCACCCGTGTCGCCGCCCGCCGTCCGTCCCGGGGTGTGGCTGTAGGTGTCCCAGATCGACGGGCCGCGGCCGTCCTCGTGCACCGCGCCCTC
Organism: Streptomyces sp. NPDC094143; assembly: GCF_040303825.1. Taxonomy (NCBI): domain Bacteria; kingdom Bacillati; phylum Actinomycetota; class Actinomycetes; order Kitasatosporales; family Streptomycetaceae; genus Streptomyces; species Streptomyces sp. NPDC094143. The sequence continues at coordinate 139,277 of NZ_JBEOTZ010000005.1, read as the reverse complement.
GATCTGGTACGAGGCGGTCGCGGCACCGAAGACGAAGCCGGGCGGGAAGGCGGGGAAGTCGGTCATGCGGGGAAGGCCCGTCTCCTGGTCGTCGCGGGTCACTTGACGGAGCCGCCGGTGATGCCGGCGGCGATGTACTTCTGGGCGAGGACGAGCAGGATCGCCGCCGGCACCGCGGACAGCACGGACGCGGCCATCACCGAGCCCCAGTCGCCGACGTGCGCGCCGATGTACTGGTAGATGCCCAGGGTGACCGGTTTGACGTCGTCGGTGGTGTTGAGGGTGAGCGCGAACATGAAGTCGCTCCAGGAGAACAGGAACGCGAACAGCCCGGAGGTGATCAGCGAGTTGCGGCTCATCGGCAGCACCACCGTGAGGAAGGTGCGCAGCGGGCCGGCGCCGTCCATCTGCGCGGCCTCGATCACCTCGCCGGGGATCGACACCATGAAGGAGCGCATCAGCACGATGGAGAACGGAATGCCGAGCGAGGCGTCGGCCAGCATCAGGCCGAAGTGGGAGTTGACCAGGCCGAGGTCGACGTACGAGGTGTACAGCGCGTTGGCGATGACGATGCCCGGCACCATCTGGGTGATCAGCGTGCCGAACACGATGGTCCTCGATCCGCGCAACCCGAACCGCGCCAGCCCGTAAGCCGCCGGCGCCGCGATCGCCAGGCAGATCACGACCGCCCCGAGCGACACCACCAGTGAGGTCAGCAGGTTGCCGCCCTGATCGCCGACGGCCTTGGAGAAGCCGGACAGGTCGAGGCCGCCGGGCACCGGGTCGACCTCCAGCAGGCCCGACTCGGGCTGGAGCGCGGTGTTGAGCATCCAGTACAGCGGGAAGAGCATGACGCACAGGATCAGCACGCCGGCGACGGTGGAGCCCCAGCGGCGCCGTGCGGCGGTGGGCAGGTGGGAGGCCATGGACGTCACTTCCCCTCGGTGCGGTTGGCCCGCAGGTAGAACACCGCGAACACCGCGGAGACCAGGATGAGTACGTTGCCGACGACCGCGCCCGCCCCGAAGTCCAGCTGCACGAAGGAGTTCTGGTAGGTGAGCGTGCCCAGGGTCTGGGTGGCGTCGGCCGGGCCGCCGTCGGTGAGGGCCAGGATCAGGTCGAGGATCTTGACCGTCGACATGAAGCCCAGCACCAGCACGACCGTGATGACCGGCTTGAGCATCGGCAGGGTGACGGAGCGGAAGGTCCGCCAGGCGGCGGCGCCGTCCAGGGAGGCCGCCTCGTACAGCTCCTTCGGGATCTCCTGGAGACCGCCGTACAGGATGACCATGTTGAACGGGACGCCGATCCAGATGTTGACCAGGATCACCGACAACAGGGCCATGTGCGGGTCGGTCAGCCAGGGCGTGTGGCCGCCGAGGCCCAGCGTCTCCAGGAACGAGTTCAGCACACCGGTGTCCTGGTCGAGGATGCGGCGCCACACGATGCCCGACACCACCATGGGCACCAGCCAGGGCAGCAGGATCAGCGACCGCAGCACCCCGTTGAGGGGGAAGCGGCGGCTGAAGAACACCGCGAGGGCCAGGCCGATGCAGAACTGGCCGAGCAGCGACCCGGCGGTGAACACCAGCGTGTGCCACAGTGCCTTGCCGAACAGGGCGTCCTGGAAGACGCCGGCCCAGTTGTCGGTGCCGTTGAACGGCGCCTCGCCGGTGAAGAACGTCTTCGGCGTGTACCGCTGGAAGCTCATCACGACGTTGCGGACGAGCGGGTAGCCGAAGAACAGCAGCATGAAGACGATCGCGGGGGCGACGAATCCCCACTGGGCGAGCCGGCGGCGCAGCCGGGCCGGGTCCGGTGCGGCGGCCGTCTTCGGCGCCTCGCCGGCGGCGGGGGCGGTGACGGTGGACGTGGTCATGTGCGCGTACCTCGGTTCCCGCTCGTCGCCCGCTGCTGGGCGCGCCCCAGTGCGGCCTCGCTGGACTGCCCGGTCAGGGCGGACTGGAAGGCGCTCTGCAGGGCGAGCGACACGCTCGGCCAGCCGGCGCCGAGCTTGGCGGTCCGGGACCGGGCGGCGGCCACCTGGTCGGCGAGCGCGTCCAGCTCCGGCACCCGCTCGCGCCACACGGCGGCGGCCTCGGAGTTGGCCGGCACCATCCAGCTGTTGAGCGCGTAGGTGAGCTGCTCCTTCTCACCGGCCAGGCAGGCGACGATCCGGCCGGCCGTCCTCTCCCGCGCCTCGTCGCCGGTGTTGGGCACCGTGAGCACGGCACCGCCGAGCGGGCCGACCGAGTCCGCCCCCGGCTCGGGCACCGGGATCTGCGCGATGCCCCAGTCCAGCGACTTCTTCGTGTTGAGCGTCTCCACCTGCCACGGGCCGTTGATCATCATCGCCGCGTTGCCGGCCATGAACTGGTCGTTGACGTCCGCCTGCGTCCAGTTGACCGTCGACTTCGACAGGGAGCCGTCCGCCAGCAGGCTCTTCCAGTAGTCCAGCGCCTCGACGACCCGGGGACCGTCCAGCTTCGTCTCGTCGCCGCCGTTGGACCACATGAAGGGCGTGAACTGGAAGACGCCGTCCTCGGCACCGCCCGCGCTGAGGGCGAGGCCGTAGCGCTTGCCCTGGGTGAGCTTCTTCGCCGCCCGGCGCAGCTCCGCCCAGGTGGCGGGCACCTTCACGCCCGCCCGGTCGAGGATGTCCTTGTTGTAGAAGAGCGCGAGGGTGTTCACGGACCGCGCGGCACCGTAGTAGGTGCCCTGGTAGGAACCGAAGTCGACGATGCCCTCGGGGATGGCCTCGGTGCTCAGACCGAGGGTCCTGAGGTCGATCAGTCCGCCGGCCTCGGCGAAGGTCGGCATCTCGGACGCGTCGAACTGGACGATGTCCGGAAGCGACTTGGAGGACGCCATGCGCAGCGCCTTGGTCATCACCTGCGCCGCCGGGACGCTCTGCTGCTCGATGGTGACGCCCAGCCGCTTGCCGCATCGGGCCATCGCCTCCGCGTCCCAGCGGTGGTACGACTCGTCGGTCGAGGAGTTCATCACCGTGTACACGTCGGCGTCGCGTTGCTGTGCGCAGCCCGTCAGCGCCGTCCCGGCGACCAGGACGGTGACGGCGGCGAGCGAGGTGACGGCTCTGCGGGGCCGTCCGCGACGCCTGAGTTGAAGCGCTTCAACAACCTGCGGCTCTTGCTGTGGCACTGCCGGCTCCTTCGCCGGTCGGTTTTGTTTGACGGGATGACTAATACGTCACGGTCCGGTCCTCGCGCTAGCCCTCAGCGGCCTCCGTCTCCGCCGCCCGCGATGTCGCGATGTCTCCCTGATCCGCCATAACCGCTGTTCAGAGCAGGAAAATGGAGTGCGCTGCCTCTGGCGGACCTATGTGTTTTGTGTACGATCAACATGCATGCGAGACGTCCGCCCTCCCCATCCGACCGCCCTCGCCCCCACCCAAGGAAGATCATGAAGTTCACCGACGGCTTCTGGCTCGTCCGCGACGGTGTGCAGCTCTCCTACGCCACTGAGGTCCGTGACGTGCGCGTTCAGTCGAAGCGCTTCACCACTCATGCCTCCGTCAAGCGGGTGGCCCGCCGCGGCGACACCCTCAACGCGCCGCTGATCACGACCGAGTGCTTCTCCCCCGCCGAGGGCGTGATCGGCGTCCGGGTCACCCACCACGCCGGCAGGCGGCGGCCCGGCCCCGACTTCGCGCTCACGGGTCCCGACGGCGGCGCAGGCGAGGTACGCCAGGAGGGCCCCGTGACGGAGCTGACCAGCGGCCCGCTCACCGTGCGTCTGGACCGGTCCGGCCCGTGGACCCTGACCTTCCACGACGCCGGCGGACGGGAGCTGACCCGGGCGGACGCCAGGAGCGCCGCCTTCGCCACCACCGGCGACGGCGCCCACCACATGCTCGCCCGGCTCTCGCTCGGCGTCGGCGAGCAGATCTACGGCCTCGGCGAGCGCTTCACCCCGTTCGTCAAGAACGGCCAGGTCGTCGACGTCTGGCAGGCCGACGGCGGCACCAGCAGCGAGCAGGCGTACAAGAACATCCCCTTCTACCTGACCTCACGCGGCTACGGCGTCTTCGTCAACCACCCCGGCAGGGTCTCCTTCGAGGTCGGCTCCGAGTCGGTCGGGCAGGTGCAGTTCAGCGTCGAGGACCAGACGCTGGAGTACCACGTCGTCGCCGGGCCCACCCCCAAGGACGTCCTGGCCCGCTACACGGCCCTCACCGGCCGCCCCGCCCTGCCGCCCGCCTGGTCTTTCGGCCTGTGGCTGAGCACCTCGTTCACCACCGACTACGACGAGGCGACCGTGACCTCGTTCGTGGACGGCATGGCGGAGCGCGGCATCCCGCTGTCCGTCTTCCACTTCGACTGCTTCTGGATGCGCGAGTACCAGTGGTGCGACTTCGCGTGGGACCCGGAGGTGTTCCCCGACCCGGAGGGCATGCTCGCCCGGCTGAAGGAGAAGGGGCTCAGGGTCAGCGTCTGGATCAATCCCTACATCGGCCAGAAGTCCCCTCTGTTCGAGGAGGCCGCGGAACTCGGGCACCTGGTCCGCCGCCCGAACGGCGACATATGGCAGTGGGACCTGTGGCAGGCCGGCATGGCGCTGGTCGACTTCACCAGCCCCGAGGCCCGCGCCTGGTTCCAGTCGAAGCTGAAGCCACTGCTCGACCAGGGCGTGGACTGCTTCAAGACCGACTTCGGCGAGCGGATCCCCACCGACGTGGTGTGGCACGACGGATCCGACCCCGAGCGGATGCACAACTACTACAGCCACCTGTACAACCGGACCGTCTTCGAACTCCTGGAGAAGGAGCGCGGGCAGGGCGAGGCCGTGGTGTTCGCCCGGTCGGCGACCGCCGGCGGCCAGCAGTTCCCGGTGCACTGGGGCGGCGACTGCTGGTCCTCCTTCGAAGCCATGGCCGAGTCGCTGCGCGGCGGTCTGTCCCTGTCGCTGAGCGGCTTCGGCTTCTGGAGCCACGACATCGGCGGCTTCGAGGGCACCCCCGAGCCGTCCGTCTTCAAGCGCTGGCTCGCCTTCGGCCTGCTCTCCTCGCACAGCCGCCTGCACGGCTCGTCGTCCTACCGCGTGCCATGGGAGTTCGGCGAGGAGGCCGTCGACGTCGCCCGCCGGTTCACCCTGCTCAAGCACCGGCTGATGCCCTACCTCTACGGCGTCGCCGCCGAGGCCCACCGCACCGGCGTGCCGATGATGCGGCCGATGGTCCTGGAGTTCCCCGGCGACCCGGCCTGCCGGCCGCTGGACCGCCAGTACATGCTCGGCCCCGGCCTGCTGGTCGCACCGGTCCTCACCGAGGACGGCGAGGTGGAGGTCTATCTCCCCGCGGGCACGTGGACCCACCTCCTCACCGGAGAGCGCGTCACCGGCCCGTCCTGGCGCACCGAACGGCACGGCTACGACAGTCTCCCGCTGTACGTCCGGGAGGGCGCCGTCCTGCCGCTGGCCGCCGACGACCAGCGGCCCGACGGGGACTGGCTCGACCGCCTGACGCTGCTCGTCCACCCGCCGGCCTCGGCCGCGTACACCGCGGAGGTCACCGTGCCCGACCTGGCGGGCGACCCGGCCGCGACGTTCCGGGTACGCCGCGACGGCGACACCCTGCGGGTCACGGCCGCGGGCACGGACCGGCCGTTCACCGTCCAGCTCGCCGGCGGGGCGAGCGCCGGGGGCAGCGGGGAGGTCACGGTGGCGGTGGGCTGACGGGGCAGGCGGAGCGGACAGGGCGGAGGTGGGGAGAGGGATGAGGGCGGGGTCGGGGGCGTGGTCGGCGTCGGGGCTCTGAGGGCTGGGGCTGAGGGCTCAGCCGCGTCAGGCTCCCCCGCCGTCGGGCGCCGGGGCGTCGGCCGGCTGCCGCTCCCGCCCGCCCGGGTGACGGTGCCGCCAGATCCAGAACACCGCACAGGACACCAAGGCCCAGCCGGTCAGCACGAGGAACGGGAACGCGTGCTGGTGCCGGGCGAAGTACACCGCCGTGTGCTGGGCGTTGACCGAGGCGCCGGGCGGCAGCCATCGTCCGATGACGCCCAGCGCCGACGGCAGCAGCGGCCAGGAGACCGCGCCGCCCGAGGAGGGGTTGCCCAGCAGGACCATCACACCCCAGGTCGGGAGCATCGCCCAGCGGCCCACCAGGGTGTTGAACATGGTGAAGGTCATGCCGCTGGCGAACATCGTGAGCGTCAGGATCAGCCATGACTCCACGAACGGCAGATCGAGCGCACCGAGCAGCCAGTCCACGGCCGCCGCGATGGCGAAGCCGCCGAGCAGCGCGTAGGCGGCGGTGAAGGCGATGCGCTCCAGCGGAGTGAGCGACCGCGCGTGCACGCTGAGCTGGATCGCGCCGACGAAGCCGATGATCACCGCGGCGAGGGAGATGTAGAAGATCGCCAGACCGCGCGGGTCGCCCTCCTGCAGCGGATTGACGTCCCGGACGGTCACCGCCACCCCGGCCGACCGCCCCACCGCGGGCGCCGCCTGCTCCAGCAGCTCCGCGACCGAGGCACCGGAGGCCGAGGACACGTCCAGCAGCACGCGCCGCCCGCCGTCGCGCAGCTCGAACACGGCGAAGACACGCTGTTCCTCGACGGCCTGCAGGGCAGCCTTCCGCGAGTCGTAGGCCCGGGTGCTCATCGATGAGTTGAGCGCCTTGCCCAGTCCCGCCAGGAACACCCGCCCCTGTTCCTCCTGGTACGACCCGACGACGGCCGTCGGGAGCCGGTGCGGGGCCGGATCGGCCATGGTGTACGTGTACGACCAGGCGAACAGCCCGGCCGCCGCGGCCAGGATGAACACCAGCACGGTCGCCGGCCACCACGGCGTCTCACGCAGCCGGCCCCAGCGGCCCTCGGGCGCCGGGGGCGGGCCCTGGCCGTCTCCGGCCGTCTCGGGATCGTCGTTCACGCTCACCCGTCCTCGCTGGTGCGGGGCGCCTGCCGTCGACTCGTGCGCGGAGGGGACGGGGGAACTCTGACTGCGCCGAGCAGCGACACGGCTGGGACGTCGCCGCCGCAGCACGGTGCGGCGCCATCGATCGGGTTCCATCTTCACGCGGCAGGCACAGCTGACAGGTCACCGACACCCGGCCCGGTCGGGTGAAGGCGCCCGTGATGGTGCCCTCGGCGGACGCGTCAGGGCCGCGGCCTGCCTGGCAGCAAACCACACTGCGTACCTGCACGCGAAGGTCCCGTGCGGCTGGCAACCGCGGCAGGGGCGGGCGTCGCCGCCCGCTACGACGGGCGGTTGCGGCACAGGCAGAACGGGTGCCCGGCCGGGTCCGTGTAGACCTGCCAGCCGTAGCCGGACTCGCCCACGAAGCTCTTGAGGAACGTGGCGCCCAGTGCGGTCACCCGGCGGTGCTCGGGTTCGAACTCGTCCACCTCGAAGTCCAGGTGGAACTGTTGCGGGTGCTCCTGGCCCGGCCAGCTGGGCGGCTGGTAGTCCTCCACGCGCTGGAACGACAGCTCGATGCCGTCGTTGCGGAGGTTGACCCAGTCTTCGGTGCTGATGTCGGTGTTGATCTCCCAGCCCAGCAACTCGGCGTAGAAACCCGCCAGTTTCCAGGGGTCGGGGCAGTCGAGGATGACGTCGGTGAACCTCAGCATCCGATCATCGTAGAACGCGGCGCGGGCCTTCGCGACGCCTTGCAGCGGGTTCCGCCGCGCTCGCCCGACCCTGGGGAGAGGGTGGGCTGCCCGACCCTGGGGAGAGGGTGGGCTGAAGGCCTTGTCGTGCCGGTCCGGAGCGGTGATGCTGATCCGGTGCCAGGACAGCGGAAGCGGAAACGCAGGGAACGGGACTCAAGGGCACGGAGCGCTGCTCGCACGGCTGTGGGCCAGGGCCGGTGGGAAGTGACCTTCGAGACTCGTGATGCCTCGGAATTCCATGCGCACCTCCGGACCCTGCGTGCCGGGGAGGAGAGGATCGACTGGGAGTTGACCCGGATCGACACGCTCTGCGGACGTCTGTCGCAGCCGACCACCTACCGGCTGAGCCGATTCGTGCCGTATCCCGACGGCGTCCCTGACCGTCAGTAGCCGCACCGCTGCGAGAACGCTCAGTTCGCCTCACCCGTCTCCTCCACCGGCGGCATGAACGCCCGCAGCCACCGTTCCGTCTGGGCGACATGGGCCTGCGCCGCCCCGGCCGCCGCGACCGGGTCGTGGTCGGCGATGGCGGTGGCCAGGACACGGTGGTCGTCGTCGCTCTTCCTGCGCAGTTCGGGCCCTTCGGGCAGGGTGAAGACCTGGTACTTGCGGGAGCGGGAGCGGAAGACCGCCAGGAGGGTGGCCAGGGTCGGGTTGCCTCCCACGCGGGCGATCTCCGCGTGGAAGCGGTGGTCCAGTTCCGACGCCTTGGTGGGGTCGCTCGTGGCCTCCATGTCCGCGATGAGGGAGAAGAGCGTGTCCACCGTCTCCGGCGTGCAGCGGGCCGCCGCCTGGGCCGCGACATGCGCCTCCAGCACGCGCCGGATCTCGTAGACCTCCAACAGCCCTGACAGTGGGAGCAGTTCGAGCGTCAGGGAGAGGCTGCCGATCACGTCCTGGGGCCTCAGCTGGGAGACGTACGTGCCCGAGCCGTGCCGCGGCTCGATGACGCCCAGGGCCGCGAGCATCCGTACCGCCTCGCGCAGCGACCCCCGCGAGACGCCCAGTTCCTCGCACAGATCACCCTCGGGCGGGATGCGCTCGCCCGGGCCGAGGCGTCCCGTCCCGATCATGTGCCGCAGGCCGTGGAAGGCCTTCTCGACTGCGGACATCCGTCCCCTTCTTCCTGCTCTGACGAGCCGCGACCAGGGCGCGTCCCTCGGAGCACTGTAGCGAGGCCCGCCGGGTCATCGGTTGTGTCGGGTACGTATCCCGGGAAAGTCATCTGATGACTTTCACCGTACGGCCCTTGTTTCCGCCACAGAAGGTGGGCAGGATGCCCAGTCATCAGATGTGTCTGGCGGAGCCTGATCCTCCGCAGGACCGCCCTGCCCAGATGTGGAGTCATGTGAGCGAGACCGAGGTGACCACCGCACCGTGCCCCCTGCTGCTGGCGGACGGCAGGCCGGCCGACCGGGCCTGGTCGCTGGACCCTGCCCTCAAGCACCTGAACCACGGCTCCTTCGGGGCCGTTCCGCTGGTGGCCCAGGAGCGACAGGAACTGCTGCGCGCGGAGATGGAACGCTCACCCGTCGTGTGGTTCCCGGCGCTGCCCCAGCGTCTCGCCGCCACGCGCGTGGAGCTCGCCGACTTCCTGCGGGTCGACGCAGGCGATCTCGCCCTCGTGCCGAACGCCAGCGCCGGTGCGAGTGTCGTCTACGCCGCCCTCACCCTCCCTCCCGGCGGCGAGATCCTCGTCACCGACCACGGCTACGGCGCCGTGACGATGGGCGCCGAGCGGCTGGCCCGCCGGTGGGGCGGCCGGGTCCGTACCGCCCGGGTGCCCCTGGACGCGGACGAGGACCAGGCGTACGAGGCGGTCGTCGCCGAGCTCGGCGACGCCACCGGACTCGTCGTCGTCGACCAGATCACCTCGGCGACCGCACGCCGGCTGCCGGTGGAACGCATCGGGGCGGAGGCCCGCCGGCGGGGCGTTCCCGTCCTCGTCGACGGCGCACACGCGCCCGGTCTGCTCGAAGCGCCTCTCGACGGCGCCACGTACGACTTCTGGACCGGGAATCTGCACAAGTGGGGATGTGCCCCGCGCGGCACCGCGGCGCTGATCGCCCGTGGCCCGCTGCGCGAGCGGCTCTACCCCCTGATCGACTCCTGGGCCGCGGCCGATCCCTTCCCCGACCGGTTCGACCAGCAGGGCACCGTCGACGCCACCGCCCATCTGGCCGCACCGGCGTCCCTCGCCTTCATAGAGCACACCTGGGGCTGGCCGGCCGCCCGCCGCTACATGGACGACCTGGTCGGCTACGGCGCCCGTGTCATCGGCACCGCGCTCGCCGAGGCGACCGGCGTGAACCCCTCGGTCGACGTCGGCATGCCCGTGCCCGGCATGCGCCTGGTGCGCCTGCCGGACGGACTCGCCGCCGACCGGATCGAGGCCGACGCCCTGCGGGACCGGGTGGCCCGCGAACTGGGCGTGGAGGCGGCCTTCACCAGCTTCGACGGCACCGGCTACATGCGCTTGTCCGCCCACGTCTACAACACCGCCGCCGACTACGAGTACTTCGCCGAGGACTGCGTCCCGGTCCTCAGCACGTGGGCACGAGCGAACTCAGGAAAGAGGTCAGCACAATGAGAAGAAGGACGGCAGTTCTCGCGCTCGGCACCGCCGCGGCGACCCTCCTCACCGGCTGTTCCACCATGAGCCCCGAGGCGAGCGGAACGGTCACCCTCAACATGGTCGAGAGCCTGACGAACCCGACCCGTACCGCTCTGCTCAAGGACCTCATAGCCGACTTCGAACAGCAGAACCCCAAGATCAAGGTCAACCTGGTCTCCCCGCCCACCGAGCAGGCCGACCAGAAGCTCCAGCAGATGCTCCAGTCCGGCAGCGGCGTGGATGTCCTGGAAGTGCGGGACATCACCGTCGGGCCCTGGTCGAACAACGGCTGGCTGTACGACATGAGGAAGGACCTGGACGGCTGGAAGGGCTGGCAGGCCATGACGGAGAACGCCGTCAACGCCGCCGAGGACCCCGAGGGCCGCACGTACTTCGTCCCGTACGGCTTCTACGGCCTGAGCCTCTTCTACCGCACCGACCTCGTCGAGAAGGCGGGCTTCGACAAGCCGCCGGCCACCTGGCAGGAGCTGCTGGAGCAGGCGTCCGCCATCCACGACCCGGCCGGACGCCGCTACGGCTACGCCTTCCGGGGCGGCGCCAACTCCAACAGCAACGCCACCGCCGCCATCGAGGCCTACCTCGCCGACCAGGTCGACCCGGCCAACGGCTTCAAGCTGAAGAACGGCCGGACGATCTTCTCCGCCCCCGAGGCCGAGGACGCGATCGAGACCTACCTGAAGCTCTTCAGGCAGGCGTCGCCGAAGTCGTCCGTCTCCTGGGGCTACCCGGAGATGGTGGAGGCCTTCTCCAACGGCTCCACGGCGTTCCTGCTCCAGGACCCCGAAGTGATCGCCACCGTCTCGGAGTCGAAGTCGATCTCCAAGGACCAGTGGGCCACCGCCCCGCTGGTGGCCGGGCCGGGCGGCAAGACCGTGCAGCCGCTGGCCACCGCCGGCTGGGGCGTCGCCAAGGGCAGCGGCCACAAGGCCGAGGCGGTGAAGCTCGTCCAGTTCCTCTCCCAGGGTGAGGCGTCGACGTCGTTCACGAAGAAGAACAGCCTGGTGCCCATCCTCAAGTCCGCGGTCAGCGATCCCTTTTACAAGACGGGTCCCTGGTCGAGCTACGTCACCATGACCGAGCAGCCGGACAAGTACCTGGTCGTCACCCAGCCGCGCGGGGTGAGCTGGTGGGCCGAGTGGCAGCAGAAGGCGGACGCCGACGTGCAGAAGCTGATCCTCGGCAAGACGACGCCGAGGAAGCTGCTCGCGGGCTGGGACGCGTACTGGACCGAGAAGTGGCAGCAGGAGCAGTAGGCATGCCCGTCATCTCCACAACGACGTCGAAGACGACGCCGCCGGGTGCGGGGGAGGCCTCCGGCAGGAGGGGCCTCCCCCAAGGGGGCCGGCGCAAGCGCGAGTTCACCACCCGGCGCGGCCTCACCATCGCCGCCTTCATGGCGCCGGCCGCGGTCTTCGTGGCGATCTTCACCTACTACCCCGTGATCGCGGGCGGCCAGATGGCCTTCCGCAACTGGAAGCTGACCGACCTGACCGACACCTCCTGGGTGGGGCTCAAGAACTTCGGCGACGTCTTCGCCGACCCCGCCTGGGGCACCGTACTGAGCAACACCGCGGTGTGGGTCGTCGGTTCGATCGTCCCGCAGCTGGTGATCGGCTTCGGGCTCGCGCTGTGGCTGCGCCGGCGCTTCCGTCTGCGCGGCCTGTACCAGGCGCTGATCTTCTTCCCCTGGGCGATCTCCGGATTCCTCATCGGCATCCTCTTCCGCTGGCTGTTCAACAGCGAGTTCGGAGTCGTGAACGACCTGCTGCAGAAGGCCGGTCTGATCGACGAGCCGATCGCCTGGCTGGCCGATCCGAAGACGGCGATGGTGGCCGTACTCATCGCCAACATCTGGTACGGCGTCACCTTCTTCACGATCATGATCCTGGCCGCGCTCCAGTCGATCCCCGACGAGCTCTACGAGGCGGCGGCGCTGGACGGCGCGGGCAAGGCCCGCACGCTCTTCCAGATCACCATCCCCTACATCCGCACCACGCTGGCCCTGACCGTGCTGCTCCGGGTCATCTGGATCTTCAACTTCCCGGATCTGATCTTCGGCATGACCGGAGGCGGACCCAACAACGAGACGCACATCGTGACCACCTGGATGATCAAGATCACTCAGCAGGGCGACTACGGCAGGGCCTCCGCGCTCGGACTGCTCGTGGTGGCCGCGCTGCTGGTGTTCGCGGTGTTCTTCCTCATGGCCACGCGCGAGAAGAAGGGGGTGAGGTCGTGACCGGCAAGGGGTCCGCGGCCGGCCGGGCCGTCAAGTTCACGTTCCTCGGCGTGTGGCTGCTCTTCACCGTCTTCCCGCTCTACTGGATCACCATCACCTCGCTGAAGGCACCCGGGGACATCTTCCACTTCCCCCTGGCGTACTGGCCCGAGCGCTTCTCGCTGGAGAACTACCGCGGCCTGTTCGGCACGGCCGATTTCGGGACGTACCTCACCAACAGCCTCGTCGTCTCGACCGTGGCCGGCGTGACCGCCACGGCGATCTCGATGCTCTCGGCGTACGTACTGGCCCGCTTCGAGTTCCGCACCAAGTCCGCGCTGCTGATGGCGGCGCTGGTCACCCAGATGATCCCGTCCTTCATCGCGCTGGGGCCGCTCTACCTGCTGATGACCGACCTGCGGCTGGTCGACAACCGCCTCGGTCTGATCCTCGTCTACATCGCCGTGTGCATCCCCTTCTGCACGGTCATGCTCCGCGGGTTCTTCGAGAACATCCCGGACGCGCTGGAGGAGGCCGCCATGATCGACGGCCTGTCGCGCTTCGCGGCGCTGTTCCGGGTGCTGCTGCCGGTGATGCGCCCGGGCATCATCGCCGCGTTCATCTTCAACTTCGTCAACTGCTGGAACGAGCTCTTCCTGTCGGTGACGCTCATGAACAGCGACAGCAACAAGACCGTCCCCACCGCCCTGAACGGCTTCATCTCCAGCTTCAACATCGACTGGGGTTCGATGTCCGCGGCGGCCGTGCTGACGATCGCGCCCACCATGCTCCTGTTCGCCTTCGCCAGCCGTCACATCGTCCAGGGACTCACGTCCGGGTCGGTGAAGGGGTGAGGACCCCCCGGCCACTGCCGGCACATGACCTGCGCGACGGTCCGCCCACGGCCGGCCCGGGCACCCGGCGCGGCGTCATCGGGCCGGGATCGGCTGGGTGAGGTTCACCGGGTTGCCGTCGGGGTCCTGGATGTGGGCGACGCGCTCGCCCCAGGGCATGTCGTTGGCGCCGCTGCGGACCGAGCCGCCCAGCGCCTCCACGCGGCCGAGCGTCTCGTCGACGTCGTCGACACCGATGCTGAGCAGGATCCGCGGTGCGGCACCGGTCCCCGGGTCCTCCCTGGCCACCAGCCCGAGGTCGGTGTCGCCGATGCGCAGACCGAGATAGAAGGCCGGCCCCTCTTCCGGTACCCGGAAGATCGTCTCCGCGCCGAACAGCTCCGTGTAGAAGTGGAGCAGGACGTCCTGGTCGGCGGTCAGGATCACTGGCTGGATGGTGGACATGGCGCTCCTGTCGTCACGAACGGTCGGTGATTGGGCAGACCGTTCGGGGACGCCGAACTCATCGGCCGGACCGAAGCGGACCGTTGACGCCCCCCGACACGCCTCGGGCTCAGATTCGCGGTGCCAGCCGATGACTGTTCGGATGGCTGCGAAGGCGCGGCGAGGTGAGTTCGAGGGCCCGGTTGTCCCAGCCTCGGGCCATGTGGTCGAGCCACCGTTCGTACCAGGCGAGGAAGTCCCGGGCCGAGGAGACGTTGGGTCCCCAGTAGCCGTCCTTGTTGCCGATGACGACGCGGCCGGCGAGGGAACCGGTGAGGGCCAGGAGGCAGAGGTCCGCGCAGCCCATCTCGACGATGTGCAGGTAGAGATTCCCGTCCTCCGCGCCGCTCGCTTGGTCGAACCCGCGCGGCGCGCCCGGGGCCGTGCCCTCGCGCAGGGTGAACAGGGCGGCGCCCAGGCCGCGGAGGCCGTAGAAGGGTCCCGCTCCGGACCCGCCGATGTGCAGGAGGAACTGCCGGTACGGCTCCGGGAGGCCGACGCGGTGCTCGAACTCGAACGCCGCGATGCGCGCCTCACCCGACCGCGGGCCGAGGCGGAACCGGTGGTGCTCTTCTCCGAAGGAGTGGCTGCGCTGCGGCTGGTACGGCACGGCCGCCAACTTGCGTCGTATGCGTGGTATGCGGGGGTCCATCGGGCCTGCTTCTTTCGTCAGGCCAACTGTAATCGCTGGTGAAGTGGCCGTCCGTGCGGAGGTCATGGGGTCGCGGTGCGGGCCGCGGGGCTGCCGTAGACGGCGTAGGCCAGCCAGGTGGGGTCGCCGCCGTGGTCGCGCAGTGCCCGGCGTGCGTTCAGGGATGCCTGTCCCAGGCTCTGTCCCCCGGTGACCAGATGCTCGTAGAAGGTGTCGGCGAACAGGAGCGCGGAGTCGGACCGCACGGGCCACAGGGTGCCGATGAACGCGCCTGCACCGGCCTGGAGGAACTGCGGTGCCCAGCCGAGGCTGGTCGAGAACCAGTCGATCTGGCCGGCGCTGCGGCAGGCGTTGAAGAAGACCAGCGGATGAGTGGAGCGCAGGGCTCCGGAGTGGGTGGCGTAGGCGAGGTCGATCGGGTCGAAGGTGCCGTCCGCCATGGTGACGTGGGAGCCGGCGCTGGTGAAGGAGTTGTGGCAGGCGAAGTGCAGCAGCCCGTGGAGCCCTTCGTCGATGAGGTCGCTCACGGCGGCGCGGTGGGTGAGGGTGCCGCCGTCGGACACTGAGGCGCCCAGTCTGGCCCGCAGCGCGAGCACTTCACGTTCCGCCTCGGGAGGCGAGCCCGGGGGCACGACGAAGGCGGCGGAGGACAGGGGCAGTTCGCGCACGCGGTCCTGTCCGAAGACCCGGCGGACCACGGGCAGCCACTCGGCGAGGAAGCCGTCGCCCTCCCTCCGGCCGTCGAGGGGGTACAACAGCTCCCAGGGAACGACGTCGTGCTCACCGAGCACGGTCAGCGCGGTCACGTGTCCGACCTCCTCCCAGAACTGCTGACGCACGGCGTCGGGCACCGCCGTCGCCCACAACTGCACCCCGAGGTTGACCAGCCGGCGGCGGGCCCGGTGCTGCTCGTCGCCTCCTGCCTGGCCGGCAGCGGCCGCCATGCGCCGCAGCTCGTCGTAGATCCGTTCCCGGGCGGCGTGGGAGTCGCCTGCCAGCAGGCGGAAGGACTCGGGAGCGTAGGTGGTCTCGCTGAGGAGCTGGAAGCTGTAGGCGCCGTCCGCGCCCTTGAGGACCTGCAGCGTCACCTCCCCCGGATCGAACGCGAGCGAGGTGAGGGGCGCCGTACGCGGGGGGCCGTCCCTCGCGGGAGTGCCGGACTGTACGGAGACCTGCGCGCGCAGTTCGCCGAGGAAGGTGCCGTTGTGGAAGGCCCGCACGGTGACGGTGTGCAGTCCAGGTGTCATGGTGCGCAGGCCGAACTGGAGCCACTGCGAGTCCTGGCCGGGCGGAACGGTCAGCACTTGCTGCAGGTCCCCCAGGGCCAGCAGACCGGGGGCGTGCACGGTGATGAGGAGCCGCGCCCCCTGTGCCGGGAGGGGAAAGCCACGCAGGGCGACGCCGGGGCCGTCGGACTCCCTGGTGACCCGTACGTGCAGGGGCACCTCACGTCCGGGAGGCGCCTGCTCGACCAACTCGGCCTCCAGGAAGCGCGGTTCCCGGCCGTGCCCGTCACCGCCGTCGTCTTGCCGCCCGGGCGGGCCGTGGTCGGGCGGGCCGTGGTCGGGCGGGCCGTGCTGTGCCGGGGGGACCTGGCGGTCCAGCGCACCGGGGTGCCCCATCGCGCCGACCGACCTGGTCGACCGCGTCTCCAGGGTCATCTCGTCCGCGTCCGCGACCTCCGCCTTCAGCCGGACCCGGCCCGTCGCGGCGTCGACCACGTCCACCACCCTGGCGAGCAGTCCGGTGGTGTCGTCGTTGCCCAGCGCACCGGCGAGCTGCACCGCGCGGCCGAGCTTGGCCACGGCTGCGTCGGTGTCACCGGCCCTGCGGGCGTCGAGGCCCTGCTGGATGGCCGTGGCGAGCTCCGCCTGTCCCGTGTAGTGGGCGACCAGCGGGTTGATGGCGGTGAAGGCCGTGGGGTCGTCGGTCCACACGGCACGGATCAGGCCCTGGGCCGCGGCGTGCGCGCTGCCGTCACCTTGGTGGACGGCCAACGAGACGCGGGCGGCCAGCATCTCCTGGCCGATGTCCGCCGCGGGGACGCGGAGCCGGACGTGGTAGTCGCGGGATTCGGCCCCCCAGGACCCCGTGGGGTAGTCACCGGTGCGCGGGCCCGCCTCGGTGCGCCGGCCGGTCAGGTCGACGACGGTGGGTGAGACCTGCCTGACGAACACGGTCCGGGTGCCGACCGGCGTCCGCAGGCGCAGCGCGACATCGCCGACCGTCTTGCCCATCGCCTCCGTCATCACCTGGGTGAAGTCCTCGACCAGGCGGGCCGGATCGGCCACGATGTCGGCGCTGCCCAGCAGTGCCGAGGCGATGCTCCTGACCTCGGGTACCGCCCAGTCCGTGCCCACCCCGCGCACGTCGCAGGTGAACCGGCCGGAGCAGGCGTCCAGCGCGGCACGCAGTTCCTCGGGTGACTCGTGCTCGTCCCGTCCGTCCGTGAGCAGGATCCCGTGCCGGATGTCCACGTCGGTGGAGTGCAGCAGACGGTCGGCGAGCCGTAACCAGGTGCCGATCGCCGTGCCGCCGTCCGCGGTGAGCGGGTGCAGCGCCTGTTTGGCCTCTTCCCGGGTGCGGGCGTCCGCCACCGCGAGTGTGCCACCGCCCGGGTACACCTCCGTGGCCTGGTGCGTACCGCCCACGACGGCGAAGTACGCGCCGTCGCGCACGGCGTCGATCGCGGCGGCGGTCGCCGCCCTGGCGGCATGCGTCTTGGTCGGCGGATGAGCCATCGACCCGGAGCAGTCGACCATGATCACCACCGCCGCGCGCCGGGCGTGCGCCGTCGCGGACGGGTGCGGTCCGGTGCCGGGGACGCCGGCACCGGTCGCCGTGACCGTGACGATCGCGTCGACCTCCCGGCCGCCTTCCGGCAGATGCTCGTTCTGGTGGACGTCGACGGCGAAGCGCACTGCGGAGGATCTCCAGAAGTTGGCCACGAATTCCGCTCCCCCTCGGACTTCCGGCGTCGGCCGGGTGCCCTCCGGACGATACTGCGGGGGCGGGCTGTCCGCCGGGGTGTTCCCTCATCCCGAGCGGGCGCGCCGCTTCTGCCGGGACATGCTCGGCACGGTTCCGGGTTGCGCGGACTTCGTCCTCGTGCACGGCCCTGACACCTACGCGCCCCGCGGGAGCCTGCCGTCGCCGTCGACGACGCCGACGCCGTGATGGCGCCGGGCGCCTGGTGCGGCACCCCCGGGGGGGGGAACCGGAGTGCCGCACCAGGCGGTCAGGCGCCGGGGAGCACGCCGGTGCGGGCGACCTCCGAGTACCAGCGGGCACTGGCTTTGGGAATGCGGGTGCCGGTCGGGTAGTCGACGTACACCGCGCCGAAGCGCTTGCTGTAGCCGTGGGCCCATTCGAAGTTGTCCAGCAGGGACCACAGGAAGTAGCCGCGCACGTCCACGCCGTCCAGGATCGCCTGGTGGACGGCGGCCAGGTGGCCGCGCACATAGGCGATCCGGGCCGGGTCGTTGACCTGGCCGGCCGGGTCGGCGTAGTCGTCGAAGGCGGCGCCGTTCTCGGTGATGACCAGCGGCAGGCCGGGGAAGTCGGAGGCGAGCCGGCGCAGCAGGTCGTACAGGCCGCTGGGGTCGATGGCCCAGCCCATCGCGGTGGTGTCGCCGGGCGGCTGGTGGAAGGCGACCCGGTCGGCTCCCGGCCAGGGGCTGTGCGGGCTGTTGCCGTGCCCGTCGGAGGTGTGCGTGCCGCTGCCGTCGGCCTCGGAGACCACCGTGGGGGCGTAGTAGTTGATGCCGAGGAAGTCCAGCGGCTGGTGGATCAGCGGCAGGTCGCCGTCCTGGACGAAGGACCAGTCGGTCAGCCCGGCGGTGTCCTTGAACAGGTCCTCGGGGTAGGCGCCGTTCAGCATCGGGCCGGTGAAGACCCGGTTGGCGAGCGCGTCGATGCGGCGGACGGCGTCGGCGTCACCGTCCGTGCCGGTGAGCGGGCGGACGTGGTGGATGTTGAGGGTGACCGAGACCTGGGCGTCGGCGCGGAGGCGATCGCGCAACGCCTGGACGGCCAGGCCGTGCCCCAGGTTGAGGTGGTGGGCCGCGCGCAGGGCGGCGACCGGGTCGGTGCGGCCGGGGGCGTGCACGCCGGAGCCGTAGCCGAGGAAGGCGCTGCACCAGGGCTCGTTGAGCGTGGTCCAGGTCTTCACCCGGTCGCCGAGGGCGTCCGCCGCGAGGGCCGCGTACTCGGCGAACCGCTCGGCCGTGGCGCGCTCGGGCCAGCCGCCGGCGTCCTCCAGCTCCTGCGGGAGGTCCCAATGGTAGAGGGTGGCGACGGGCTTGATGCCCTTCTCCAGCAGTTCGTCGGCGAGGCGCCGGTAGAAGTCCAGGCCCTTCTGCACGGCGGGGCCGCGGCCCGTGGGCTGGATGCGGGGCCAGGAGAGCGAGAAGCGGTAGGCGCCCAGGCCGAGTTCGGCCATGAGGGCGACGTCCTCGCTGCGGCGGTGGTAGTGGTCGGTGGCGATGTCACCGGTGTCGCCGTTGCGGACCCGGCCGGGGGTGCGGGCGTAGGTGTCCCAGATGGACGGCGTGCGGCCGTCCTCGGCCGCTGCGCCCTCGATCTGATAGGCGGCCGTCGCCGAACCCCAGAGGAAGCCCTTGGGGAAGGTGCGGGGTGCGTCGTCCGGGGTGGGTGCGGCGGCCTGCTGTGCTGCGGTGACCACGTGAGTCCTTTCGGAAAGGGGGCGTTCGGGGGCTTCGGCGGGGATGGGAGAGGGAGGTGGTGCGGCCCTCTCGGCGGGGCGGCGGGGCGGTGCGGCGGGTCAGCCCTTGACGGCGCCGGCCATGATGCCGCTGACGATCTGACGGCCGAAGACGATGAACATCGCCAGCAGCGGCAGGGTGCCGAGCAGGGCGCCCGCCATGATCAGCGACTGGTCGCGGACGTAACCCGCGCTGAGCTGCGTGAGGGCGACGGGGACCGTCGGGTTGGTCATGTCGAGGACCACGAAGGGCCAGAAGAAGTCGTTCCAGGCGTGCACGAACGTGATCATGAACAGGACGGCCATCGCGGGCCGGGCGACGGGCAGCACGATGCTCCAGAAGATCCGCAACGAGTGGGCCCCGTCCACACGCCCGGCCTCGACGAGTTCGTCCGGCAGCGCCTCCGACAGGTACTGCCGCATGAAGAACACGCCCACCGCGCTCACCAGCGTCGGGAAGATGACCGCGGGCAGCTGCTGCGACCAGCCCAGCTCGGCCATCATCATGAACAGCGGTACGACGCCGAGCTGCGGCGGCACCATCATGGTGCCGATCACCAGCATGAGCAGGGCGTTGCGTCCCTTGAACCGCAGTTTGGCGAAGGCGAACCCGGCGAGCGTCGCGAACATCACCGTGGACAGGGCGATCACTCCGGCCACGATCAGGCTGTTGATCATGGCCTTGCCCATCGCCGCCTCGTCCCAGGCCCGGGCGAGGTTGCTGAACAGGTTCGGGCCGGGCAGGAAGGGCGGCGGTGTCTGGCTGACCCGGGTGTTGTCGGTCGAGGCGGCCACCATCGTCCAGTACAGCGGGAAGATCGACAGGATCGCCATGAGGCCGAGCAGGACATAGGAGAGGGGACCCGCGTGGTGCTGGCGGCCGGCGCGCTGGCGCAGCAGCCTGCGCCCCCCCGGGCCGTCCGGCTTCTGGGCAGGGGTCCGGGCCGGGGTGTCCGTCCGGACCGGGAGGCTGTTGGTGGTCATGGTGACTCCAGGTCAGGACGTACGGGAGCGTGCGCGCTTGACGAGGCGCTGCACCAGGAAGACGAGGACGAGCAGCAGGAACATCGCCCAGGCCACGGTCGCCGAGCGGCCCATCTGGTAGTTCTTCCAGCCCTCCTCGTACAGCAGCAGTCCCAGCGTCTGGTACTGGTTGTCCGCGCCGCCGCTGACGCCGTTGGGACCCTGGCCGAAGATCAGCGGCTCGCCGAACAGCTGAGTGGCGCCGATCGTGGAGAGCACGATGGTGAAGACGATGGTGGAGCGGATGCCGGGGACGGTGACGTGGGTGAACTGCTGCCACCGCGAGGCGCCGTCGAGGGAGGCCGCTTCGTAGCGTTCGGCGGGGATGGCCTGCATCGCGGCCAGGTAGAGCAGCGCGTTGTAGCCGGTCCAGCGCCAGATGACGATGGTGGAGATGGCGACCTGGGCGGGCCACTTGTCCGCCTCCCAGTCGACCGGGTCGATGCCGACCGAGCCGAGCGCCCAGTTGATCATCCCGAAGTCCCGCTCGAAGATCATCGTGAAGACGAGGGCGGCCGCGGCGACGGAGGTCGCGTACGGCACCAGCGAGGCGACGCGGAAGAACAGTGAGGCGCGCATCCGGTAGTTGAGCAGGTGCGCCAGCCCCAGCGCCATCAGCAGCTGCGGCACCGTGGAGATGACCCCGATGGTGATCGTGTTCTGCAGCGCGTTCCAGAACCGGGAATCGCCCCACAGCTCGACGTAGTTGTCGAACGCCACCCACTCCATGACGTCGAGGGTGGCCAGTTCCACGTCGTGCAGGGAGATCCACGACGTGTAGACGAGCGGGTAGAAGCTGAACGCGGCGAAGACCACGAAGAACGGCGCGACGAACACGTACGGGGCGCCCTTGATGTCGAGCCGGTGCAGCAGTGCCCCGCGCCGCCGGGCGGTGCGTTCATCCGGGGAAGGCCCCCGGGGCGCGTCCCCGGTCAGGGCCTTGGTGGTGGAAGTGGCCACCGGAAATCCTTCCTGAGAGCGGATGGTTGAGCCGGCCGTCCGTGCCCGCCGCGGGGAGGCGGAGCGGGCACGGACGGCCGCGGGGGCCGGCGGTCAGCCGACCGCCTTCTCGATGCGCTCCGCGGTGGTCTCCCACGCCTTGTCACGGGCGGTGCCCTGCTGCTCGATCAGGGTCAGTCCCTGGGAGAAGGTGTCCTTGATCGTGCCGTCCTTGCGGCCGAGGACCTGCTTGTCCGGTATCTCCTGGGCGGCGGCACCGAAGATGCGGCCGATCGGCGCGTCGCTGAAGTACTCCGACTTGGCGCCCTTCACCTCGGCGCTGTCCAGCGCCTGGCGCGAGGAGGGGATGTTGCCGATCTCCTTGAAGATGTGGGTCTGCTGCTCCGGGGCGGTCAGCCAGGCGACGAGCTTCTTGGCCTCCTCCTTGACCGGGCTCTGCTCCACCACGCCGAGGAAGGACCCGCCCCAGTTGGCACCCTTGGGGGCCTTCGCCACGTCCCACTTGCCCTTGTTCGCCGGTCCGGCCTTCTCGCTGATGTGGCTCAGCATCCACGCGGGGCACACGGCCGTGGCGAACGTGCCGTTGGCCAGACCGGGGTCCCAACCGGGCTGGAACTGGCGGAGCTTGGCCGTCAGGCCGTCCTCCGCCGCGTCGGCGGCGAGGCTCCAGGCCTCTTTGACGACGGGGTTGCTGTCGTAGATCAGCTCGCCCTTGTCGTCGTAGAACTGCTCGGTGTGGCCGTAGATCATGGCGTTGAACAGGCCGCTGGCCGCGTCCATGTACGCGACGCCGTCGCCCTTGAAGTCCTGCTTGAAGGTGCGACCGACCTCGACGTACTTCTTCCAGTCGCCCTCCCAGAGCTTCGCGACCTCCTCGCGGTCCGTGGGCAGGCCGGCCTTCTCGAAGTAGTCCTTGCGGTAGCAGACGGCCATGGGGCCGATGTCGGTGCCCAGGCCGAGCACCTTGCCGTCCTCGGTGCTGATCTGCGACTCCTTCCACGGCAGGAAGTGGTCGGTGCCCGACACGTCGCCGAAGTCGGCGAACTTGTCCGCCTGGGTGTCGGTGATCTCCTTGGCCCGGCCGATCTCGATGCCCTGGATGTCCTTCAGGCCCTTGCCGGCGGCGAGCCTGGTCTGCAGCGCGGTGTAGTAGGTCTGCTCGTCGCCGGCGATCTCCGCCTTGATGTCGACCCCCGGGTTCTCCTTCTCGTACTGCTCCAGGAGACCCGTCTCCTTGATGCCCATCACTCCGTACAGGCCCATGGTGATGGTGACCTTGCCGTCCTTCTTCCCGCCCCCGGTGGCGGAACCGTCGCTGCCACCGCAGCCGACGACGAGCGCCAGCGCGCCGACGGTCGCGGCCGCCGCCACCGCCCTTCTGCGCAACGAACCGGAAGTGCCCATTGATCTCCTCCTAGCGACCGCGCTGACACATCGGAGTGACGAGTTCTGCGCACTACTGCGATGGCTACAGCGATGACGTTCCATGACGGCTCTATAAATTGGGAACGTGCCCATTTGTGGGTGGGCACGTTCCCACCGCGCATCGAAGACTCGTTGGAGGGGGCCGATCTGTCAATGACTTGAACGCAAATCGTCGCGGCCGCTTCAGCTCGCGGCAGCCTCTCCCGGGTCCGGGGGGTGCTCCGCCGACCGTCGAGTCTGCAAGAATGCCGCAGGTCACCTCCGCGGCAGGCCCTGCCTCCGCGGCGCCGAGGGGGGAGCACATGAGCGGCAACCGCCGTCCCACGATCAAAACGGTCGCCGCCCGCGCCGGCGTGGGCCGCACCACGGTGTCCCGTGTCGTCAACGGCTCGGACCTGGTCAGCGCGGACGCCCGCGCCAGGGTTCTCGCGGCGATCAAGGAACTCAACTACGTTCCCAACTCGGTCGCCCGCGGCCTGGTGACCAGCCGCACCGACTCCGTGGCCCTGGTGATCCCCGAGTCGGAGAGCCGGCTCGGTTCCGAGCCGTTCTTCGCGGCTCTCATCCGGGGTGTCAGCAGCGCGTTCGCCGACAGCAGCATCCAGTTGCAGCTGATGCTCGTCCGGGACCAGGCCGAGCGGGACCAGCTGACCGAGTCGGTGGCGACCCGCCGCGTGGACGGTGTACTGCTCGTCTCCGTGCACTCCGAGGACCGGCTGCCGGGGATGCTGGAGGAGATGGGGCTGCCCACCGTGCTGGCCGGCCGCCGCGACGCGGGCGAGCGGCTGAGCTACGTCAACTCCGACAACGCCGGTGGCGCCGCGGCGGCGGTACGGCATCTGCTGGAGCGCGGACGGCGGCGGATCGCCACGATCACCGGGCCGCTGGACATGGACGTCGGCCGCAGCCGGCTCGCCGGCTGGCGCACCGCACACCAGGAGGCGGGTGTTCCCGTCTCCGACCGCATGATCGAGGCAGGTGACTTCACCGAGGAGGGCGGCGCTCGCGCCGTGCGTTTGCTTCTTGAACGCGCCCCGGACCTGGACGCCGTCTTCGCGGCGTCCGACCTCATGGCGGTCGGCGCCCTGGCCGAACTGCGCCGGTGGAAGCGGCAGGTGCCCGGCGACGTCGCGGTCGTCGGCTTCGAGGACTCCCTCCTCGCCCGCCACACCAACCCGCCCCTGACGACGGTGCGTCAGCCGGTGGAGGAACTGGGCCGGACCATGGCGCGCATCCTCACCGACATCACGCAGCACGGCGCGCCCCGGCAGCAGGTCACGCTGCCGACGGAGCTGGTGGTGCGCGAGTCCTCCTGACCGGCCTCGCTGCGTCACGCGACGCGGTCCCGCGCCGACCGGGGGCAGGGCCGGGTCGCGTGCGGACGGCCTCAACGTCCCGGCGGGGGCGTGTCGTTGCCGGCCGTAGGACCACCCGCGCCCTCCTGAGCACGGCGAGCTTCCGGGTGGCGCGGAGCAACCGCCCCAGGCCGGCAGCCAGTTGACCGCCGGGCGCACAGAGCCGTGCCTCTGGGCGGCGCCCGCTCGTCAGTCGGCGGGCCGCGCGGAGGGGCCCGGGCGGACACCGGCCTGGTGGGGCGTCAGGGGCCCGTGGCCCTCCGCGCAGACGACGACTGCTCGCACGCCTTCTCCGCACTCCGCGTGGTGGACCGCCAGGGGCGGGCCCTCGGGGTCCGCGGTGTACTGGTCGCCCCACTGCTTGAGCGCGATCATCGCGGGCCACAGGTCCCAGCCCTTGCGGGTGAGGCGGTACTCGTGCCGGGTGCGGCTGCCCGGTTCGCGGTAGGCGACGGTCTCCAGGATCCCGGCGGCGACGAGCTTGCGCAGCCGGTCCGCCAGGACGGCCTCGGACAGCCCGACATGCCGACGGAAGTCGTCGAAGCGCCGGACGCCGTTCATGGCGTCCCGCAGCAGCAGCAGCGACCATTTCTCGCCGACCAGGTCCAGGGTTCGCTGGACCGTGCAGTTCGCCGTGCTCGTCTCCAACCACCTCATGCACCCATCCTAGGCTGACTTCGTCATTGACAGCCAGATCCCGGCACAGCTAACTTCGCCGGAAGAAGCCAGATCCAGCAGGGAGCGGGAATGGGCAGGTCACGCACGTTCGACTGGGAAGACCCCCGGGTCTGCGCCAGTGCCGTCGCTCACCACAGCGGCCTCGACTTCCTCCGGGAGATCCTGGCCGGACGGCTGCCCGCTCCGCCGATCGCCGCCGCCCTGGGGTTCACCCTCGAGGAGGCAGAGCACGGCCGGGCGGTCTTCGCCCTGGTGCCGGGCGAGGAGCACTACAACCCGATCGGCAGCGTCCACGGTGGTGTCTACGCCACGCTCCTGGACTCGGCGGCCGGCTGCGCGGTGCAGTCCACGCTGCCGCGGGGCACGGGGTACACCTCGATCGACCTGACGTTGAAGTTCCTCCGCCCGGTCACCGTCGACACCGGCAAGGTCCGCGCCGTCGGCACGATCCTCAACCTCGGCCGTCGTACGGCGCTGGCCCAGGCCGAACTCCTCGACTCCGACGACCGTTTGCTGGCCCACGCCACCAGCAGTTGCATGCTCTTCCCGGTCTCGTCCGGCTGACCACTCCGCGCCGGGGCGACGGGCCGGCCGGGCGCTGTGCCGGTGGAGCCGCACAGCACTTCCGGGTCGGGTGTCAGCGGTCGGGGCCGGGTGCCGTGATCAGGCCGGTGCCGGCCGGGAGCCGGCGGGCGGCGGCCCGCCGGCGCCCTCCGTGCTCTCGCGCAGGACCAGCCGATGGGCCACCACGAGGTCCTGGGGCGATCGCACGTCTGCCGCCGGGGCGTCCGCCACGGCGGAGCCCGAGCCCGCGGCCTCGTCCGTCCGGCGTCGCAGCAGCGCGACGGCGACCCGGGCGACCGCGGACTTGTCCGGGGTCACGGTGCTCAGGGTGGAGACGCTGAAGCGTCCGGGCTCGACGTCGTCGAAGCCGATGACGGCGACCTCCTCCGGTACCCGGACGCCGTGTTCGCGCAGTGCGCGCAACACGCCCGGCGCCAATTGGTCGTTGAGGCACAGCAGGGCGTCGGGGCGGCGGCCCTCGCGCAGTACCCGGGCCACCGCCCCGGCACCGTCGGGCATGCGGAAGGACGTGACGGGCAGGACGGGGGCCGGGCCGTGGGCGAAGCCCGCTTCCGCCGGCGCGGCACGGTAGCCACGGGAGCGGCTCGTCACTCCGGGTTCGGTCCGGTCTCCGTCGATCGGCCGCGACTGCCGTGCCAGTCCAGGACCACAGCCGTGGCGTCGTCCCGGAGATTGCCGTGGCAGGCGGCGAGCACCGCCGAGGTCAGGCCCCGGACGGCCTCTCGCGGGTGCAGCGCCCGGGTGTCGTGCACGACCGAGGCCAGGTCGACCGCCGCGGCGCCGCGGTCCTGCATCCCGTCGGTGAGCAGG
The DNA here is from genome assembly GCF_040303825.1 of Streptomyces sp. NPDC094143. Classification (NCBI taxonomy): domain Bacteria; kingdom Bacillati; phylum Actinomycetota; class Actinomycetes; order Kitasatosporales; family Streptomycetaceae; genus Streptomyces; species Streptomyces sp. NPDC094143. The sequence continues at coordinate 113,242 of NZ_JBEOTZ010000005.1, read as the reverse complement.
ATCAGACGGTCGCCCGGGCGCAGTTGCAGTTCCTGCACGCGGTAGGAGGTGGGTGCCGCCACGCCGAACGGCAGGTTGACCGCGAGCCGGACCTCTTCCACGACGCCGTCGCGCAGCCGCAGGGGCCAGGGATGGCCGGCGTTGACCAACTCGCACAGGCCCGTGCGGAGATCGACGCACAGCAACTGCCCGGTGGCCAGGCCACGGCTGTGGCTCAGCAGGGCCTGGTGAGCGTGGTTGGCCTGCTTCAGGGCGTCGCAGCCACTCCGGCGCGCCCGGCGCAACGCGCTGACCAGCAGCGTCGCCAGCAGAGCGGAGTTCGTGTCGTGGCCCATGGCATCGGTGACGGACAGATGCAGGGTGTCGTGGTCCAGGGTGTAGTCGTAGGTGTCGCCCCCGATGTCGTCGGCCGGGATCAGCCCGGCGGCGAGGGTGAACTGGGGTGCCTCGCAGCAGGAGGCCGAGGGAAGCAGTTGGTGCTGGATCTCCGCGGCCAGGCTGGTCCGGGTGGTGCGCCGTCCCAGGTGGTAGAGGTCCGTGAAGCGGCGGTCCGTGACGATGATGTACGCCAGCACGTGTGCCGCGTCGCGGACCTGCCGGAGCACCGTGTCGTCGGCGGACTGCAGGGTCGCCTCCAGAACCCCGATGCAGTCACCGCGGTTGGTGACCGGAGTGATGACGCGCAGTCCGCCCTGACCGTCCGGTTCCACGTGCTGGCGCTGGCTCTGCAGCACGCCGTCGTAGACGCTGCCCCGCAGATCGATCGGCCCGGTGGGGTCCGCCGCGTCGCCGCCGGCCGCGGGAAGCCGGACCAGTCGCTGGCCGATGAGATCCGCGAACAGGAAGGACACGCGCGTCGCGCCGAACCGCTTCTGCAGGTCCCGTGCGACGACGTTCACGGACTCGCCGGGCGGAGCCGCCTCCGCAGCGGCCAGCACATGACCCAGTTCCAGATCTCCACGTTCCACGACAACCTCCCGTCGGCTGCCGCACCTTTTTCCCCGAGTTCCCGGGACATCACCTCATCTGCCCGTGTTGCCTGGTCAGGGCGGCGGAGACCGGGGCACCGCGCGGGGTCACCCATCTCGCCGGCCGGTGATCGGCGCGCCGTACCACTGATCACCGCGCCCGTCGGCCCTGCGCCGATGCCGCAGGGCTCAGGGGCGGGGGTCCAGCACCTCCAGAGCGCCGGTCTGGGTGTCGTAGCTGCGCAGGGTGGTGAGCCGGATCGACGGCGGCGGCGCCGGCAGCAGATCGGGGATCCGCCGGTCGGCGAAGGCGCCGGCCCGCCGGGTCCGGCCCAGGGTGATGTGCGGGGCCCAACGCCCGGGTTCGTGGAAGGGGTTGAGGGTATCGGACGGGCTGTCCGAGACCACCGCCTCCCACACCCGGCGGTGCAGCCCCGCCAACACGGAGTCGAGGTCCAGCGCCCAGGCCAGTACGGAGGTGGGCCGCTCGAAGCGGATCAGGCCGGTGCACCGGACCGGCAGCGGCAGCACGGCGGCCACCTGCCCGAGCTCCCAGCGGATCGGGGCGGTCAGCTCCGGGCAGACGGCCAGGGTGATGTGCGGGGCGTTGGTCGGCGAGTGGTGGCGTGCCTGACTGGGCAGCCCCGCGTCCGCGAGCCGCCGCCAGGCCTCCCGCACAGCCTGCTCCGCCGCCTCGTCCACCAACAGCTCGACCGTGCGCACCGCCGCAGCCTACCGACGAGTCATGCCCACGCACTCCTCGCCGGGCCGGGCCGTCAGCCCTCGTGGACTCGGCAGGTGCCCGTCGCGGATTCCGGTATGTGGCGCACCACCCTTGACCCTGCCGCGATCTCCGGCTTAACGTTCCGGCGTTTACAGCTCATTGAAACGATTCAACTCCGCGAACCAGAATCTGGGGCACGACATGCACAAGCCCATCCCCCGGCATGACGGGATGACCCGGCGCGCGGTCCTGGCCGCCTCCCTGGCCGCCGGCGCCGCCACCGTCCTCAGCACGGCGGGCCCGGCGGCCTCCGCCACCGCGCTCACCGGCCCGCAGCACCTGTCCGGGGGCTGGTTCGCCACCACCCCGCGCTCCGTGCGCCCCAAGTTCCGCTGGTGGTGGCCGGACGGTCTGGTCGATCCGGCGGAGATCGCCCGCGAGATCGACCAGATCGCCGACGCCGGTTTCGGCGGTGCCGAGATCGCCGCCGTCCACCACAGCATCAAGGACAAGTCCGTCCTCGACACCGCGCACCACGGCTGGGGCAGCACCCCCTGGCGCGACGGCGTCGAGGCGGCCCTGCGCCAGGCCGCCCGCCGCGGTCTGACCGTCGACCTCACGCTCGGCCCCAGCTGGCCCGTCGCCGTCCCGGGCGTCACCCCCGACGACGAGGCCGCCGCCCAGGAACTCGCCTACGGCCGCTCCTTGGTGGCCGCCGGCACCACCTACCGGGGCCCGGTCCCCGAGCCCGTGCGCGCGGCCGCCCCCGGCGTCACGCGGCGCACCCTGCTCGCCGTCCAGGCCGCCCGGGTCGAGCCGGCCAACGCCACCCGCAGGGAGACCGGCCTCGACCTCGCGAGCGTCCGCGACCTCACCCCCGACGTCCGCGACGGCGCCCTGACCTGGACCGCCCCCGCCGACGGGGACTGGGTGCTCGTCTCCTACTGGCGGCGCGGCAGCGCCCAGCAACCGGAGTCCGGCCCGCACTCCGCCCCGGCCGCCTACGTCGTCGACCACTTCAGCCCCGCCGGCACCGAGGCCGTCACCGGGTTCTGGGAGCGCGCCCTCCTGACGGGCACCGTGCGCCGCCTGCTCAAGGCCGCCGGGGGCGCCTTCTTCGAGGACTCGATCGAGCTGGAGACCGACGCCCTGGTGTGGACCTCCGCCCTGCCCCAGGCCTTCGAGAAGCGCACCGGACGCCCCCTGCTGCCCTGCCTGCCCGCGCTCGTCCTCGACGACAGCAACCAGGTCTTCGCCTTCGAGGCCCAGGTCACCCGGCAGATCCGCCACGACTTCTGGGAGACCGTCTCGTACCTGTTCAACACCCACCACGTCACCGCCCTGCGGGACTGGGCGCACTCGCTCGGCATGGAGTCGCGCTCCCAGCCCTACGGGCTGCAGACCGACTCCATCGCCTCCGCGGCGATCCTCGACATCCCCGAGGGCGAGTCGCTCGGCTTCAAGAACCTCGACGACTACCGCTGCCTGGCCGGCGGCCGCGACATGGCCGGGCACACCGTCCTGTCCTGCGAGTCGGGCGCCTACAACGGCTCGGCCTACAGCACCACCTGGGACCGGTTCCTGCGCACCATGGGCGGCGCGTACGCGGCCGGCGTCAACCAGACGGTCGTGCACGGTTTCTCCTACGCCACCGCCCCCGGCGTCGCCTGGCCCGGCTTCGCCGCCTTCAGCCCGTACAACGGGGCCTCCGGCTACGGGGAGTCCTGGGGTCCCAGGCAGCCCACCTGGCGGCACATGGAGGACATCGCCGGCTACCTGGGCCGCGTCCACCGCGTCCTGCAGACCGGCACCCCGCGTGCCGACGTGGCGGTCTTCCGGCAGACCGGCTACACCGCCACCGGCATCGGCGCCTCCTGGTTCACGGCGACCGGCGTACCGCTCGGCTGGACACACCAGTTCCTCAGTGGCCCGCTGCTCGACCTGCCCTCGGCCCGCGTCTCCGAGGGACGGCTCGCGCCCGACGGGCCCGCTTACAAGGCCCTGTTCGTGGAGGGCGACTTCTTCTACGGCTCCACCCCGACCCTCGCGCTCGACGACGCGCGGAAGCTGCTGCGGCTGGCCCGGGCGGGGCTGCCCGTCGTCCTGCTCGGCGCCTTCGACCAGGCACTCACGCCGGGCGTGCCCGGCCCGGGCGACACGGAGCGCCTGCGCACGGTCCTGGCGAGCCTGCTGGCCCTGCCGAACGTCAGACGCGTCACCGACAAGGCAGCCGTCGGCGACGCCCTCACGTCCCTCGGTGTCCGGCCCGACGCCCGCTACGCCGTCGGCTCCACGCTGCTGAACTTCCACCGGGTCGACGGCGACACGGACTTCTACTACCTCTGCAACGGCAAGCACGCCGAGACCGTCAAGCCGCCCGTCGCTCCCGTCGACCACGACGTCACCCTGCGCCGCACCCGGCGCGGCACCACCGTTCCCTACCGGCTCGACCCGTGGACGGGCGAGGCCACCCGCGTCGCCCGCTACACCGAGACCGACGACGGCGTCACCGTGCGCGTCACCCTCCAACCCGGCCAGGCCACCGTCGTCGCGCTCGGCCGGCCCGGACTCTTCGGCGACGGCAACGGCAACCGCCCGCACGCGGTGGACAGCGACGCCGACCGCGTGGTGTTCACCGGCCGGGGCCTGGCCGTACGCGTCGCCGGCGCCGGCACGTACACCACGCGCCTCTCCGACGGCAGCACGGCGACCACCACCGTGGCCGCCGTGCCCCCGCCCGTCACCCCGTCCCGCTGGCGGCTCGACGTCGAGGACTTCCGCCCCGGCGCGGACGCGACCAGCACCGACATCGTCACGCGCACCGTGGCTCTGGACGCCCTGCTGCCCTGGTCGCAGATCCCGGAACTGGCCGACTCGGCCGGCGTCGGCCGCTACCGCACCACGGTGTCGCTGCCCTCCGACTGGACCTCGGCCCACGGCGCCTACCTCGAACTCGGCACGGTCAGCGACACCTTCCGGGTCACCGTCAACGGCACCCGCCTGGCCCCCGTCGACCGGCTGAACCCGGTCGTCGACCTCGGCGGGCACCTGCACCGCGGCGACAACGTCATCGAAGTCGAGGTGGCGACCCCGCTGATCAACCGCCTGCGCGTCGTCCAGCCGTCCGTGTTCGGCGCCGCGGCCCGCCAGGCGTACGGCCTGACCGGGCCGGTACGCCTGGTGCCCTACGTCGAGAGGCGGGTGGGCTGACGTCACCGGAGCGACCGCCGAGGGGCTCCTCGGCCGCCTCGGCCGCCTCGGTCGCGAGGACGCGGAGCGTGCGCGAGACACTCCCGAGCGGCTCGCCGGCGAGCGGGACGTACGGCTGTCGACGGCTCACCCTGACGTGGCGCCCCTCCAGGGCGAGGCTGAGTGTTCCGACGGGCACGTCCTGCGGACCGCGCCCGGTCGGCCCCGGCTCGCTAGCATGCGGCGCATGGCCATCACGTTCGAGAACGTCGGCATCGCCGTGCGCGACCTGGAAGCAACGATCTCCTTCTTCACCGACCTCGGCCTCACGGTCGTCGGCCGTGACACGGTCAGTGGGGAGTGGACCGACACCGCGGTCGGCCTGGACGGCAATCACGCCAAGATCGCGATGCTCCAGACGCCGGACGGGCAGGGTCGTCTTGAGCTCTTCGAGTACATCCGTCCCGAAGCGATCGAGACGGAGCCCACTCGTCCCAACGAGATCGGGATGCACCGCGTCGCCTTCTCGGTCGACGACATCGACGAGGCCCTCGAGGCAGCCGCGAGGCACGGGTGCCGTCCGCTTCGCGGTGTGGCGACCTATGAGGACATCTACAAGCTCACGTACCTGCGCGGCCCCAGCGGCATCCTCGTCATGCTCGCCCAGAAGCTGAAGAAGGACTGACGGCGAACGCTGCCCACATCAGAGAAACGGCCTCTCCCCCTCCCCCCGGGGCGGGGAAGCCGCAGGCCCCGCTAGTCCTGGTACTGCGTCAGGTCGATTCCGTACAGGAGCAGTTCGTGACCGTCGAGCGGGTGCTGTGCGGTGCCCTCCGCCTGCATGCCGAGTTTGCCGAGCACGTTCGCGGAGGCGCTGTCGTCCGCCCGGCAGACCGCGACCACCCGGTCCAGGCCCCGGTCCTGCAGGGCGAACTCCAGGGTGGCGTGCGCGGCTTCGGAGGCGTAGCCCTGCCCCCAGAACACCCGTCCCAGACGCCAGCCGATCGCCACCTGGCCGGCGATCGCATCCGGGGTGGCCGCCACGGTCAGGCCGACGGCGCCCGCCAGCTCGCCGGAGCCCAGCAGCTCGACCGCGAACGTCCCGAAGCCCTCCTCGTCCCACTCCTCCTCCCACGCCTCGACGTCCTGGGCGGTTTGTTCGAGGGAGCGCGGCTTTCCGTCCCCGATGTTCCGCATCACCGCCGGGTCGGCGTGGATCTCGGACAGGGCGACGAGGTCGTCGTCGAACCATCGGCGCAGGAGGAGGCGGGGTGTGCGGATCTCGGTCATGCCCCCCATCCTGCCGACACGGCGTCACCGGCGCGAACCGAGGCGCCGCATCCCGGCGGTCGCCTCCGCCGGGACCGCCGGCCCACGCCCGCCCGCGTCAGCACGAGCGGCGTCAGAACAACCGGCCCTGGGAGCCTCGTTGAGCGGGGTGCGGGGAGGGCCGGCCCGTTCCTGCCGGAGCCGGTTCGTCGCCGAAGAGCGGAGCAGTACCGCACTCGTCCAGCTCGGCCGGGATCCGTCCGTCCACCTCCGGGCGTGGGGGCGCCTCACAGTCGAAGTCGTCCGGAGTCATGCGCACCCAGTCGCGGCCACCCTGCTCACTCACCCGTCGTCACCGCCTCTCCCCCGGGCCCGTTCCCGGAAGGGCCCACCCATGATCAGTTCCACCATCCGGGCGGTCGTGAACACCCCGGGACGCCCGGAGCCGGCGGCGCGCGCCACCGACTTTGAACACACTGATGACAAAGTATGGACATGACAAGCGAAAGTCTCTTACCTTTGCGGCGCAACCCGCGCTCCACCCCCGTGAACGACCGGAACGATCCGGCACGGTCCGGTCCCCAGCACAGGAGGACCAATGCGCCAACGACCCTTCCCCCGAGCCCGAAGACACCTTCTCGCAGTGCTCACGTCCACCGTCCTGGCCGGCGGTGTCCTGGCCACGCCGGCGGCGGCAGCCGACCCCGCCCCGGCGCCGGCGAGCCCTTCCCCGGCGGCTGCCGCCGACATACCGCCGCAGGAACCCGGCGTGACGCTGCGCGTCTATGACGTCCAGACCCCGCTCAGCAAGCTGTGCACCCTCAAGCCGGGGCAGACCCCCAACCACGACAAGCTCATGCCCACCGTCGACTGGTCCACGGCCGCCGACTTCGGCGGGTTCGAGGACCGGTTCGTCTCGGAGGCGACCGGCTATCTGATCGCCCCGCGCGAGGGGTCGTACGTCTTCCGCCTCACCAGCGACGACGGCTCCCGCCTGTCGCTCGACGGCTCCACGGTGATCGACCACGACGGTCTGCACGGCGCCGAACCGAAGGACGGCACCGTCCATCTCACCACCGGTTCCCACCCCTTGCGCGTCGAGCACTTCGAACGCGACGGCGGGCAGCAGGTGCAGCTGTCCTGGAAACCGCCGGGCGAGAGCGAGTTCACCCTCGTGCCCCGAGAGGCACTGAGCACCGACGCCGGTGTCGTCCGGGTGACGGCACCGGGCCGCAAGGAGTGCGAGGCGAGCGGCGACTCCCCCGGCGACGGGCTGCCCCTCACCTCCGTACGCCCCGACCTCGACCTGACGGACCTGCGCCCCGACGGTTTCGAGCCGCAGGTCAGCGGCATGGACTGGCTGCCCGACGGGCGACTGGCCATCAGCACCTGGGGCGGCAGTGACAACGTTGCCGGTGAGGTGTACCTGCTCGACAACGTCACCGGGAAGACCAGCCGCGACAAGGTCACCGTCAAGAAGGTCGCCGAGGGGCTGCGCGAGCCCATGGGGATCAAGTACGTCGACGGTTCCCTGTACGTCTCGCAGAAGCACGAGCTGACCCGGCTGGTGGACGACGACGGCGACGACGTCACCGACACCTACCGCACGGTCGCCACCTGGCCCTACGGCGGCAACTTCCACGAGTTCGCGTTCGGTCTGCTCTACCGCGACGGGTACTTCTACGTGAATCTCTCCGTCGCCATCGACTACGGCGGCGCGACCACCACTCCGCAGCCCGCTCCGGGCCGCGGCACCACCTACAAGATCAGCAAGACGACCGGCCGGATCAGCCCGGTCGCGGGCGGGCTGCGCACACCCAACGGGATCGGATGGGGCCCGGAAGGCGGCCTGTTCACCACCGACAACCAGGGCGGCTGGCTCCCGTCGTCGAAGCTGGTCCAGATCAAGCAGGACCGCTTCTTCAACCACTACACCGAGCCCGCCGGCCCCTTCGAGTCCTCCCCCGTCACCGCGCCGGTGCTCTGGCTCCCGCAGAACGAGATCGCCAACTCTCCCTCGACACCGCTGTACTTGACGAAGGGGCAGTTCGCGGGGCAGATGCTGATCGGCGACGTCACCTACGGCGGTCTCCAGCGCGCCTACCTGGAGAAGGTGAAGGGCCAGTACCAGGGCGCCGTCTTCCGCTACACCCAGGGCCTGGAAGCCGGCGTCAACCGCATCAGCCTCGGCCCCGACGGCGCCGTCTACGCCGGTGGACTCGGCGCCGACGGCAACTGGGGCCAGGAGGGCAAACTCCGGTTCGGCCTGCAGAAACTGACACCCAACGGCGGCAACACGTTCGACATCAAGTCGATGCGTGCCGTCCCGGGCGGTTTCGACCTGACGTACACCCAGCCGGTGTCCGAGCAGACCGCCGCACAACTCGCCCAGCGCTACCGGGTGGAGCAGTGGCGCTACACCCCGACCACCGACTACGGCGGTCTGAAGATCGGCGAGGAGAGGCTCGCCGTCCGTTCCGCGACGCTCTCCGACGACCGCCGCACCGTCCGGCTGCGGACGGACGGCCTGAAGCCCGGTCATGTGGTGCACGTGCGCTCCCCGCGCCCCTTCACCTCGGCCGCCGGGGAGGCGCTGTGGAGCACCGAGGCCTGGTACACGCTCAACGAGATGCCCGGGAAGCAGCCGCCGGCCGCCACCCTGTACGAGGCGGAGGAGGCACGGCTGACCGGTACGGCCGGGATCAACACCGACCACTCCGGCTACTCCGGCAGCGGTTTCGTCGACCGTTACGCCACCGAGGGCAAGGCCGCCACGACGTTCGACGTGACCGTCCCGAAGAGCGGCACGTACGACGTGAACCTCCGCTACTCCAACGGCCCGAACCCGTTCGCCGGCACCAAGTCCCTCTCCCTGTACGCCGACGGGAAGAAGGTACGGCAGATCCGGCTGCCCTCCACCGGGGACTGGGACTCCTGGTCCACGCGGACCGAACAGCTCCCCCTGCGCGCCGGCCGCAACGAGATCTCCTACCGGTTCGATGCCGGCGACACCGGGCACGTCAACCTCGACCTGATCACCGTGCATCCGCACGGCGCCGAGGTGGCGCTCTTCGACGGCACCGCCGGTTCGCAGGCGCAGTGGCAGCACACGGACGGGCGCAAGGTGGCCTGGCCGTTGACGGAGGAGAAGTCGATGGAGGTGTGCTGCGGCGACATCCGCACCAAGGACGCCTACCAGGACTTCGCCCTGCACGTGGAGTTCCGTGTCCCCCTGCTGCCACCGGACGTCACCGGCCAGGACCGCGGGAACAGCGGGATCTTCCTCCAGGACCGCTACGAGCTGCAGATCCTCGACTCCTACGGTGACACCTCCCTGGACACCAACGAGGCCGGGGCGATCTATCTGAAGAAGGCACCCGACGCGAACATGGCGACCAGGCCGGAGACCTGGCAGACCTACGACATCGTCTTCCGTGCGGCCCGCTTCGACGAGGACGGCAACAAGACCGCCGACGCCCGGGTGACGGTCGTGTGGAACGGCCGGACGGTCCACGACGACATCGCCCTCGACGGTCCCACCGCCTCGGGCCGGTCCGAGACACCGGCGGCGGGGGCGATACGGCTGCAGGACCACGGCAACAAGGTCCGCTTCCGCAACATCCAGGTGCGACCGCTGCGGTAACCCGTCACCGGGGCGGACTTCGCTCCAGTGGACAGCCGGAGGGCTGGTGGCCATGGCCACCAGCCCTCTGCCGGTTCCCGGCCCCTCGCCTCCCCCGCCTGCCTGGCTGCCGTCCGTCGCCACGGCGGACCGGCCGCGGGTGCGGCACGATGGGGGTGTGCGTACGCGACCAGTGCTGATCTTCGACGGGGACTGCGGCTTCTGCGCCACGTCGGTGCGGGTCATCCGGCGTGTGGTGCGGCCCCGCTGCGAGATCGTGCCGTGGCAGCGCGCGGATCTCGCCTTGCTCGGCGTCACCGCGGAGCGGGCCCGCCACGAGGCCCTGTGGGTGACACCCACCGGGCGGGTGTACGGCGGTGCGCAGGCCGTGGCGAGGATCCTGCTGAGCGCGGGCGGCGTGTGGGCCGTTCCAGGAGCGGTCCTCACCTGGCCGCTCGTACGCCGGGCCGCCCACGGCGTCTACCGTCTCGTGGCCGTCAACCGCGGTCGACTGCCTGGAAGGACGGCGGCGTGCGCGCTGCCCGGGACCGAGACGCACCGGGCGTAGTCCAGCGGACCGGTCCGGCGCCGGGTCGGCGATCGTGGACCGCATCGGGAACGGACACATGGTCACCGCCAGGCAGGGCAGAGGAAATGCCGGCGCCGCGCCGACGGTACGCGCGGTACGTCAGTCGAGGCCTGGGAGGCCGGGGTGTTCGAAGGATTTCAGACCGCGCAGGTCGATGTCGGTCCGGCTTCCGTCTTCGTCCGCTACGGCGGGGAGGGCCCGCCGGTGGTGCTGCTGCACGGCCATCCCCGCACCTCGGCGACATGGCACCGGGTCGCTCCGCTGCTCGTGGAAGCCGGTCACACGGTCGTCTGCCCGGACCTGAGGGGATACGGGCGCTCAAGGGGACCGCGCTTCACCGCCGATCACGCGGGCTATTCCAAACGCGCCGTCGCCGGGGACGTGGTGGCCGTGATGCGCCACCTGGGCCATCGCCGCTTCGCACTCCTCGGACACGACCGCGGGGGCTATGTGGCGCTGCGCCTCGCCCTCGACCATCCAGAGAGCGTCACCCGGGTGGCCTTCGCGGACTGCGTGCCGCTCACGGAACACCTGTCGCGGATCACCGTTGACTTCGCCACCCAGTGGTGGCACTGGTTCTTCTTCGCCCAGCCGGACATCCCCGAGCGCGTCATCACCGCCGACCCCGACAGCTGGTACAGCGGCGACCCCGAGTCGATGGGACGCGAGAACCACGACGAGTGGCGACGAGCCACACGCGATCCCGACGTCGTACGGGCGATGCTCGAGGACTACCGCGCCGGCCTCACCATCGACCGGCGGCACGAGGAGGCCGACCGCGCCGCCGGTGCGCGCATCAATTGCCCGACGCTCGTCCTCTGGTCACTGCGGGACGACCTGGAGGACCTGTACGGGGACCCTCGCGCGATCTGGCGCCGCTGGGCCGGAGACGTCCGCGGCCACGGCATCGACTCCGGCCATCATGTCGCCGAACAGGCGCCCGGAGCACTGGCCTCGGCCCTCGTGGACTTCCTTCGGCCGGGTCCGGACCACGAGTAGCACACACGTCGACGCTACACCGGGTTGCGTCCGGTGATGTCACCGCCGGGGTCGTCCAGCAGGGCGATGCGGACGCTGATGCGTTTGCCGACCGGCTCGCGCTGGACCTCGAAGCCCTGCGCGACGGCCATGACGATCTCCAGACCGTGCTGCCCGACTCTGCCCGCGTCGGCGGCCCGGGCCACCGGCAGGACCGGGTCGCTGTCCCACACGATCACGTGCACCCCGTCGCCGGAGACGCGCAGTTCCATCAGCACGGGCCCGGGGGCGTACTTGCGGGCGTTGGTGACCAGCTCGCTGACCACCAGCCGGGTCAGGTCCATGGCGCGTGCGGAGACCGGAATGCCGTGCTCGGCCTGGACGCGGGCGAGGAAGGCGGCCGCCCGGTGGCGGGCCTCGGCGATGACGTGCCCGTCACCGTCGAGGGCGACCGTGTCCTGGATCAGAGGGGTGGCGCCCGGCATCACGTGGCCCTCACCCTCGGGAACTGCTTCAGCCGGCTCCACTCCCGTACCCCCGTTCACACGCCTGTGCCTACCCCGCACTATGCCTCACATGCTCCTCGGGGTCTCCACCATGGGGTGAACGCGTGTTCGTCGCAGTCGCGCTCGGCTTCGGGCGGGCTGTGGGCGCACACCGCCTGACGGTGGACCACATCGCCGTCGGTGGCATCCGGCGGGTCACCCGGACTCACCCGTATCACCCTGCGTACGCAGGCGCCGCCGCACGGCCGCGTCCAGTTGCCGGCCCACCGGTGGCGGCAGGGGATCGCCGAGCGCCCAGTCGATCACCGTCTCGGCCACCGCGTGCAGTTTGACGTTCGCGTGCTGGGACACCTCACGCAGCACTTCGAACCCGGCGGTCGGCGCCAGTCGGTGGACCGCGACGAGGACACCGATGGCCTGATCGACCGTGGCGTGGGAATCGACCGCCTGCCGCAACTGGGCGTTCTCCCGCTCCAGGCGGGTCGGCGCGGCATCCTCCCTGGCCTCGGGCTGGGACCGCTGCGCATGGGAAGTCGTCATCACCGGCTCTCCATCGTGAGGTTACGTCTGCTCCTCATACGCCTGCCCACAACGCGAGCCGCGAGACACCGGACGAGACGGCCACGGCTCCGGCCTCGCACCCCGCCGGCACCGTAGGGGAGGCCTGACTCCCCGGATCGGCCGTTCCCGGCCGACGGACGGACGGTCACGGTCCGGTGCGTGCAGCGGGCGTCGCGGCGTCGCCCGGCACGTAACCTCTTCCTGTGTCAGCCTCCCGTCTGCATCGCGTCGCCGTCCTCGTGCTCGAAGGTGCGAAGCCGCTCGACGTCGGGATTCCCGCGCAGGTCTTCACGACCCGCGCGAGCATGCCGTACGAGGTGCGGGTGTGCGGGGCGACCCCCGGTCTGGTGACCGGCGGTGACGGGCTGGCCTACCACGTCGCCCACGGCCTGGACGCGCTCGCGTGGGCCGACCTCGTCTTCGTCCCCGGCTACCGGCACCCGGACCGCGACGACCCGCCGCCGGCCGTCGTCGACGCGCTGATCGCCGCACACGGCCGGGGCGCGCGGCTCGCCGCCATCTCGACGGGCGCCTTCGCGCTCGCCGCCACGGGTCTGCTCGACGGCCGGCGCGCCACGACGCACTGGCACTACACGCGGGCCCTCGCAGCCAGGCACCCGCTCGTGCGGGTCGACGAGAACGTGCTGTTCGTCGACGAGGGCAGCGTGCTCACCTCGGCCGGCGCCGCCTCCGGCATCGACCTGTGCCTGCACATCCTGCGCGGCGATCTCGGAGTGGCCGCCTCCAACCACGCGGCCCGGCGTCTGGTCGCGGCCCCCTACCGCAGCGGCGGCCAGGCCCAGTACGTGCCACGCAGCGTCCCCGAGCCGCTCGGCGAGCGGTTCGCCGCCACCCGCGAGTGGGCGCTGCACCGGCTCGGCGAGCCCCTCACCCTCGACGTGCTGGCACAGCAGGCGGGAGTGTCGGCGCGTACGTTCTCCCGGCGCTTCGTGGAGGAGACCGGCTACACGCCGATGCAGTGGGTGATGCGCGCCCGCATCGACCTGGCCAGGGAACTGCTGGAACGCTCGGAGCGCAGCGTCGAGCAGATCGCCGACGACGTCGGCCTCGGTACCGGCGCCAATCTGCGCCTGCACTTCCAGCGCATCCTCGGCACCACACCGAGCGAGTACCGGCGCACCTTCACCCGCGGCGAGTGAGCCGTTCCCCACGCGTGGCGGGATCCTTTTGAACCATGGCGATACCGCCACTGTCCTGGGTGGGGGCCGCGGACGAGCATGGGGGCGAAGGGAAGGGACCTCATTCATGACTCGCATCGCCATCAACGGATTCGGCCGCATCGGACGCAATGTGCTGCGTGCCCTGCTGGAGCGTGACAGCGCCCTGGAGATCGTGGCCGTCAACGATCTGACGGAGCCCGCCGCGCTCGCCCGGCTGCTCGCCTACGACAGCACGGCCGGCCGGCTGGGACGCCCGGTGAGTGTCGACGGGGACGCCCTCGTCGTCGACGGCCGCCGGATCACGGTACTGGCCGAGCGCGAACCGGCGCAGCTGCCGTGGGCCGAACTCGGCGTCGACATCGTCCTGGAAGCCACCGGCCGCTTCACCTCGGCGAAGGCCGCCCGGGCCCACCTCGACGCCGGCGCGAAGAAGGTGCTCGTCAGCGCGCCGTCGGACGGCGCGGACGTCACGCTCGCGTTCGGGGTCAACACCGACGCCTACGACCCGGACGTGCACACGATCGTCTCGAACGCCTCCTGCACCACCAACGCGCTCGCGCCGCTGGCCAAGGTGCTCGACGAACTCGCCGGTATCGAGCACGGCTTCATGACGACGGTGCACGCCTACACGCAGGAGCAGAACCTGCAGGACGGTCCGCACCGCGACGCCCGTCGCGCCCGGGCCGCCGGTGTGAACATCGTGCCGACCACGACCGGCGCCGCCAAGGCGATCGGCCTGGTGCTGCCGAACCTGGACGGCAAGCTGTCGGGCGACTCGATCCGCGTACCGGTGCCGGTGGGCTCGATCGTCGAACTCAACACGACGGTCGCGCGTGAGGTGACGCGCGAGGACGTGCTGGCGGCGTACCGCGCCGCGGCCGAGGGTCCGCTCGCCGGTGTCCTCGAGTACTCGGAGGACCCGCTGGTGTCGTCCGACATCGTGGGCAACCCCGCCTCGTCGATCTTCGACTCGGCGCTCACCCGCGTCGACGGCCGCCACGTCAAGGTCGTCGCCTGGTACGACAACGAGTGGGGCTTCTCGAACCGCGTGATCGACACGCTCGAGTTCCTCGCCGCCCGCTGACGCACGCCGGGCCGGCATCCTGCCTCCGGCCGGCACTTCCCTTGAGCGCCCTGGTCGACCAGCCGGTCCGGCCGGGGCGCTCGGTCGTGCCGCACCGGACGCGGCGCCTAGGTGAGTGCCTGGACCGCGTAGAGGGCGCCGATCGTGGCGGCGAGGCTGCCCAGCAGGAGGCGGAGGGCGCCTTCGGGCATCCGGGGCTGGAGGCGGGCGCCCAGGTAGCCGCCGGTCAGCCCGCCCAGTCCGCAGGCCAGTCCGAGCAGCCAGTGCGGGGCGATGTCGCCGCCGCCGGTGAGGGCGAGCAGTCCGTAGGTGCCGGCGCCGGCCAGGGAGGTCAGGAAGGTGGAGGCGAGCGCGGCCGGGGCGACCTGGGCGACGGGCATGCCCCGGCCGACCAGGACGGGTCCGAGGATGGAGCCGCCGCCGATGCCGTAGATGCCGCCGATCGTGCCGACGGCCAGCGCCAGGGTGGTGATCGTGCGCGGTGCGGGCTCGTGCGGTGTGTGGCTGGCCGGTGTGCGGAGCGTACGGGCGATCAGCCAGAGTCCCAGGGGAAGCAGCAGGACGGCGACCAGGAGCCGGAAGACGACCGGTCCGGGGATGGCGAAGACACGGATGACGGCGCCGAGAACGACGCCGGGCAGCGTGCCCGCGATGAGCCTGCGGGTCAACGGGCCGTAGAGGCTGCCGTCGTGGCGGTAGCGCAGCAGCGCGCCCGGGCCGGCGACCACGTTGTAGAGCAGGTTGGTGGGGGTGACGGCGGGGCTCGGGACACCGAGGACGCTGAGCTGGACCGGCAGCAGGAACACGGCGCCGGAGACCCCGACCGGCGCGGTGACCAGGGCGATCAGGGCACCGGCGGTGAAGGCGAGCAGTGACCCTGACCAGTCCGACCCCATCCTCGTTCCCTGCTCCGTTTGGTGTCCGATGCCTGATGGCCGTTGTCGGACGTCCGGTGTCCGGTGCCCGGCGCCGGGACCGGGTCATCCGTCAACGCAGCCTCCGGCTCCCGGCGTTACGGGCCCTGCGGACTCAGTGGAATTCGTGAACCAGCTCGATCCTGCCGACGATGTGCGCGTTGAACTCGTCGAGCTCCTCGGCCGGCACCCACAGCTCAAGGATCGTCCGTCCGCCCGCCTGCTGCACCGGATACCTGCGCAGGAAGGCGGACTCGACCTCGAAGCGGGTGACGAAGCCGGCCCCGTCGTGCTTGACGTTCCAGTCCCGCGCGATCCTGACGGCGTAGTCCTCGTTGAGGACCGGGTAGAAGATCGGCTGCTCGGGAAGCCGGGGCGGCCAGGCGCGCCAGTCCAGCCCGCGCACCAACTCCAGCTCCTTGGGACCGGTGGGACGCCACAAGGTCGTGGTCGCTTGCTGGTTGCTCACGGCAGTCGCTCCTGGTCGGGGCACCGCCGGATGCGGCCGCCCGGGAGCCCGACGGTATCGGCGGCCGCGCGTCAGCGGCCAGTTGTCATCCCCGGGTCCGCGGCGCCCTTCACGCGGTGACCTGCTTGGGCTCGCCGCCCGAGATGGCGATCTTGCGGGGCTTGGCATGTGCGGCCAGCGGGATGCGCAGGGTGAGCACGCCGTTGTCGTAGACCGCCTGGGCGGCGTCGGCGTCCAGAGCGTCGGACAGGGTCAGTCGGCGGCTGAACCGGCCGGTGGGCCGCTCGGTGAGGACGGGCCTGGCCCCGGCCGGGACCGGGGAAGGGCGCTCGGCGCTCAGCAGGAGCGTGCCCCGCTCCACGGTCACCTCGATGCTGGAGCGGTCCATGCCCGGCAGATCGAACTGGACGAAGAACGCGTCGTCGTCGCGCCAGACGTCGGCCGGGATGACGGTGCCGGCCGTGGCGTTCTGTGCGAGCTGACGCGTCATCCGGTCCAGCTCCCCCGGAGCGCCGGTGCGCACAAGCATTCCCACTTCTCCCTTCACTCCTGGACGGCGGCCCGCACGGCCGCGGCCGTGACCCACAAGATCCGCCCTTTCCGTATAGCCCAACGGCAGGAGGATTGACAAGTGCCGACTGGACCAACTTGATACGGGCAGACTCAATCTGTGGCGTCGGGGATCCGGTCAGGCGTTCGGTGCGGTACAGCGGGAGTCCAGTGCGCCACGGCCACCGGTGACCGGCCTCGAACGGCGTCCACGTCGGGTTCCGGCCCGCAGCGGAAGTGGCCGCGCGGTTCGGGGGCGCCCGGGCCGCGGTCGTGTCACAGCCACCCGTTGCGGCGGAAGGCCCGGTACAGCAGTCCCGCTCCGAGGCCCATCACGGCCAGCGCGCACGGATAGCCGTAGCGCCAGCTCAGCTCCGGCATGTCCGCGAAGTTCATGCCGTAGATCCCGGCGACCATGGTCGGGATGGCCAGGATGGCCGCCCAGGCGCTGATGCGGCGCATGTCGTCGTTCTGCCAGGTGCTCACCTTCGCCAGGTGGGCGTCCAGGGCGGAGCCGAGCAGATCGTCCAGGGCGCGGACCTCGGTGTCGGTGCGGGTGAGGTGGTCGGTGACGTCACGGAAGTACGGCACGAGCTGCCGTGGCCAGGCGTCGGCGGGCCTGGTGAGGTCGTGCAGGACGGGGACCAGTGGCTGGACGGCGTCGCGGAACTCCACCACCTCCCGCTTGAGGGAGTAGATCTGCTCCGTCAGGTCGTCCCGGGCGGGTGAGAACACGCACCGTTCCAGTTCGGTGAGGTCCGCGCGGACCTGGGACGCGGCCTGGGCGTAGGCGTCGACGATCACGTCGGTGACGGCGTGGAGGACACTCGCCGGTCCGAGCCGTGCCAGCTCCGGGGCCTTCGCCAGCCGCCGGGCCGCCTCCACCGTCGGGTCGAGTGTGCCGTGCCGGACGGTCAGGGCGAAGGACGGCCCGAGGAAGATCATCACCTCGCCGGTCTCCACGTCCGCCGTCCGCTCGACGAACCACAGGGTCTTCAGCGCGACCGCCAGCACGTCACCGTAGCGTTCCTGCTTCGGCCGCTGGTGCGCCGTCACGGCGTCCTCGATCGCCAGGGGGTGCAGGTCGAGGTACTCCCCCAGGCGCTGCAGCTCGCCCTGGCCCGGTTCGTCCATGCGGATCCAGGCGAACTCGTCCGGCTTCAGCACGGCCAGGCGGTCCAGGGTGACGCGGCACCCGTCGTCCTCCTCCTGGCAGTCGAGCTGTTCGCATTCGCCTGTCTGCTCTCGGTAGATCGCGCACTCCATGCCCTCTCGGATGCGCCCGCCGCCGCGTTCCATGCACGGACGGCACGCACACTCGCGGCCCGCGCGTCGTCTGCACCCGGTGGTCACCAGACCCTCACATCCGCGCGCTGCCGCCGGGCTCCGTTGTGGGAACCCGGCCAGGAATGCCGACCGGGAGGGAACGGGGCTGTGATCACTGTCGCCGTGCTGCTGCTGCCGGCCCTGGGCGTGCTGCTGTACGCCATGGACCGCATCGAGGACCGGTTGTCGGCCCGCCCGCGTGCGGCCCGGCACGCCCGCAAACGCCATCTGCGTCTGGTGCACGACGCCGGCCCGCCTCCCGCCCGGCGCGGTGCGTCCCGGCGTTCGTCCCGCCGTTCGGCACGGCGGGGCGCGGCCGCCTGACGGTCCCTCAATGCCGTGGTTGAGCAGGGATCCGGGGGTACCCGGGCTGTATGAAGCTGCGTCTTCCCGGGCGGAACGAGCACCATGGCAGCCACGAGTCTGCGGAGCGTGCGATCCCGCCGCCCGAGGAGGTGGGGCCCGGGCCCGCGGTGGAGCGGCGCGCACCGGACACGCCGACGCAGCTGCCCAAGCGGGCGTGGGCGGCGGTGCTGAAGGGCAGCCTGCGCGAGTTCCAGGACGACGAACTGACCGACCGGGCGGCCACACTGACCTACTACGGTCTGCTGTCGCTGTTCCCGGCCCTGCTGGTCCTGGTGTCGCTGCTCGGCCTGACCGGCAAGGCCGCGACGGACACGGTGGTGGACAACGTCGGACGGCTCGCTCCCGGCTCCGTCCGCGACATCGTCACCGGGGCGGTCACGCAGTTGCAGGACAACGCCGGCATCGGCTCGGTCATGGCGCTCGTCGGCATCGTCCTGGCGGTGTGGTCGGCCTCGGGGTACGTGGCCGCGTTCATGCGCGCGGCCAACCGGGTCTACGACATGCCGGAGGGCCGTCCCCTGTGGAAGATCCTTCCGGTGCGGGTCGGGCTCACGGTCGCCCTGATGGTGCTCGCCGTCGCCAGCGCCCTGATCGTCGTCTTCACCGGTGCCCTGGCCCGGCAGGCCGGGACGGCTCTCGGGATCGGCGACACGGCGCTCATGGTGTGGTCGGTCGCCAAGTGGCCCGTCCTGGTGGTCCTGGTCACGGCCATGATCGCCCTGCTGTTCTGGGCCAGTCCGAACGCCAGGGTGAAGGGGTTCAGGTGGATCACACCGGGCAGCTTCCTCGCCCTGGTCATCTGGATGCTCGCGTCCGCGGGCTTCGCGTTCTACGTCGCCGAGTTCGCCACGTACAACAAGACGTACGGCACGATGGCCGGCGTCATCGTCTTCCTGGTCTGGCTGTGGATCAGCAACCTGGCGATCCTCCTCGGCCTGGAATTCGACGCGGAGATCGTCCGGCAGCGGTCGATCGCGGGCGGCCTGCCGCCCGAGAAGGAGCCCTACACCGAGCCGCGTGACACCAGGAAGTGGACCGAGAAGGACGTACGCCGGCTGGACGAGGCGTGACCGGCGCCGCCGCGGGGGCGACGATCGGGTCCGGCACGATTGGGCCGGTTCACTCGCCGCAATCTGGACAACCGCAGATCATGAGATTGCTGACGGGCTTGTTCGAAGCTGATCTGGATCTGACGGAGAAGGTGGCGTCCCGTACCCCGCGGAGTGTCGCGAAGGTGCTGTCGGCGGTGGAGGAGTCCGCGGAGAGCTCGAAGCTGTGGTGTGCGGCCGCCGTCGCCATGGCCTCGCTGGGCGGATGGCGGGGCCGCAAGGCGGCCGCGGCCGGGCTTGGGGCCCTGGTGGTGGCGCAGCTGGTGTCGAACGGGTTGTGCAAGCAGCTCGCCGACCGTCCCAGGCCGCCCGCGGAACGGATACCGCACGACGAGGTCGCCGACCGCCCCGACTCCTCCTCGTTCCCTTCCGGGCACACCGCGGCCGCGACCGCCTTCACCGCCGCCGTCGCGCCGGTCTGGCCGGTCGCCGGTGCGGTATGCGCCGTTCCGGCGGCCGCGGTGGCGGTGGAGCGGGTGCAGTCGGGCGCCCACTACCCGAGCGACGTCGCCGCCGGTGCGGCGATCGGGCTGGCCGCCGCCTGGCTCATCCGCCGTACCCCACGCCTGATTCTGCGGAACTGGCTGTAGGAGTGCCGGTCAGCGGGCCGTACGGCGGCGGCGCCCCGGCTGCCGAGGCAGCGTCACCAATAGTGCCGACGGCCCGCGACCGAGCGTCCCATGGAGCCCATGATCCACAGGACGGCGCCGATGACCGCGAGGATGAGACCGATGGTCCACAGGATCGATATGCCGGTGACCAAGCCGATGACCAAAAGGATGATGCCGAGTAGGAGCATGACCGCCTCCGGTGTGTGAGGAGTGCTGCTTCACCGTGTACCCCGGTGCCGACGCGGGGAACTGCCGTGGCCGTTCAATTCGAAACCGGCGGCGTGACGCGATCCTGGAACCGGCTGCGTCACGTCACGGAACCGGCCGCGTGACGCGCTTCAGTGCCCGGCGGCCGCCTTCACCAGGGCCACCGCCACACCGATCACCGCGTCGGCGAGGCCGGCCGCCACCGCCGTCAGGGTGCCGCCGCCCATGCGCAGCCCGCCCAGGCAGCCCCACAGGAAGAGGGACACGACCCCGACTCCGGCGGCCGTCGACAACGCGGCGGACAGGGACAGCACGTCCAGCGCGGCCAGAGCGATCAGCACGGCCGGACCCACGGCGCAGGACAGCAGAGGGCTGCTGACGTACAGCATGCGGCGCAGCTCGTGGCCGGTGGCGAAGCGGCGACGGACGGTGCGGTGTGCCTGCTGGTCGGCGACGAAGGCGGCGAGCCACAGCCCGACGGCGGTCGTCACCACCGTGGCGACGGCGCCGAGGGCACCCACCTCGCCGAGGGACAGGCCGACCACCACGGCGATCATCGTGATCGTGGCGTAGATGCGCTCCTTCAGACGGTCCGCCAGGACACCCGCCGCCGCGTCGGGCTCCAAAGCCGCTCGCCGGTCGTCCGCCACCTGATGCCCCTCACGTCCTGGGACGCGCGCCGGGCGCGCCCCGGCTCGGTCGTCGCGGTACGCACACCGCGCAGCCCGGTCACGGTCACCAGCATGCCCCCGGTCGTCGCCCGGAGGCGGCACCGAACGGTCGCGGCGTCCGGTTATCGCGAGGTCGGGGCGGCGGCGTCGCTGCAGGGTGCCTCGGCCAGGGCGATGCGGGCGGTGATGCGTTTGCCGACCGCCTCCTGCTCCATGAAGAGGTTCTCGGTGACCGCCTTCACGATCTCCAGGCCGTGCTGGCCGACCCTGCCGGGATCGGCCGCCCGGGCCGCGGGGACCGTGGGATCGCTGTCCCAGACGACGATCTCCACCGCGCGGGTGGTCAGGCGCAGTTCCATCAGGACCGGGCCGGGGGCGTACTTGCGGGCGTTGGTCACGAGCTCGCTGACCACCAGCTGCGTGAGGTCCTTCGCACGGGCCGACACAGGCACGTGATGGTCGTCGCCGGCCTCGTCGAGGAAGGCGGCCGCGTGGTGCCGGGCGTCCGCGATGCAGCGGTCCTCGCCGCCCAGGGCGTAGCCGGCCCGCATCACGTGCTCTTCCGGCGCCGTACAGTCGTCACCGTCGCCATCAGATCCCATCGGTCTCGTCCTCACTCCCCGTCATGGGCGCGCCAGTACCCCAGTGTGGCCGTGGCATGCAGTACGGAGGGGGCACGAAATCGCCACTCGGGTGCATCCGACCGCGTCCGTGGGGCAGAATCACCGGCGCGACCTGCCCCGAGGGGGCAAGCCTAGATTGCAGTCGAGGAGACCGTGGCCCACACCGAGCAAGCCGACCGGCCCAGCCGGCTCTCCGCGGACCATCGCGTGGTCGAGGGGGTCCGTGTCGTCACCCTGCGGGGCGAGATCGACCACGACGTCCAGGACGTGCTCAGGGGAGCTCTGCTGGGCGCCGACGGGGCGGGACCGGCGCGGATCGTCGCCGATCTCAGCGGTGTGACGTTCATGGACTCCAGCGGCATCAACGTCTTCGTCGCCGCCCACCAGCAGGTGAGCAACGAGGACGGGTGGGTGCGCATCGCCGGCGCGCAGCAGTCCGTGTTGCGCGTCCTGCAGCTGGTCGGCGTGGACACTCTGATCCCGTGCCACCCCACGACCGAACAGGCCCTGACCGCTTGACCGCCCCCGGGGCAGCCGTGTGAGGTTTTTCTCGTCCCGGGCGAGAGCCATCCTCCCGCCCGGGACGAACGCGTCCTCGGCGAGGCCGTCGACCGTGCGCGGAGCGTGGCGCCCGGGCTGACGGTCACCACGGTCATGGTGACCGGTGACACGGTCCCGGTGCTGGAGGCTCAGTCGCGGGCGGCGGACCTGCTCGTCCGCGGGGCCCGCGGGGTGGGGCTTCCTCGGCATGCTGCTGGGCTCGACGGCGGCGTACAGCCGCCGCCCGGTGATGCTGGCCCGCGCGGAGCCCGCCGGGCCGGGCCCGAGCGTGCGGTGTGCCGACGGTTCGCCCGCGGGCGCGGCAGCGGTCGGGTTCGCGTTCGCCGAGGCCTCGCCACGCGGCGGAGATCGCCGCCGTGCACACCCGGCTGCCGGATCGCGCACCGGCCGGTACCGGCGTGGAGAGCCCGAGCGGCTCTCGGCGCCGCGCTCGCCGGACACGCCGAGAGGTACCCGGACGTCACGGTGCGGCAGGAGGTCGCCGGTGGTGAGATCCAGCAGGTGCTGATCGAGCGAAGCCGGACCGCCCAGCTGGTGGCGGCGGGCGCCCGGAGCCGAGGATGCTTCGCCGGTCTGCTGCTCGGCCCGGCGAGTCAGGCGCCGCCGCACCACGGGCACGGTTCCGTGGTCGTCGTCCGCGGTCCGGCGTGATCTGACCGGCCGGCGCCCCGCGTGCCGGTCGCACGGGCGGTGCGCGGGGCGGGCGTCGGCCGGCCGGTGCCGAGGTCACTCGGGCCAGTCGGAGTTCTGGATGACGTCGACGAAGTCGGTGCGGCGGAAGCCGGGGACGAAGTGCTCCAGGACGTCGGCGTTCACCGTGCCGAACGTGGTCTGCGGGCGGTGCCGGAAGCCCTCCGCGAACGCCCGCAGGATCTGCCGCTTGAAGTCCGGGCGGGGGTGGGCCGCGGTGACCTCTTCGATCCGGTCCCGGCCGAGGCGGCCCAGGTGCAGGCCGAGTACGTCGGTCTCCACCCCTGCCGTGGTCGCCGCGATCTCCGGCGCGAGCTTGTACGGCACCTCCGGCGTGGTGTGCAGGGCGACGGCCGTCCAGACCGTCTGCGCGTCGGCTTCGGACAGGCCGTGGGTGAGCAGGAACGCCCGGGCCTGGTCGGCGCCGTCCATCTCGAAGCGCTGGTCGTCGCTGCGGTACGGGGCGACCAGGCCGGTGTCGTGGAACAGCGCCGCCACGTAGAGCAGTTCGGGGTCGGGGCGCAGCCCGAGCTCCGCGGCCCGCAGACTGCCGAACAGGTACACCCGCCGCGAGTGGTGGAAGATGAGCGGCGGCGTCGTGCTGCGGATCAGTTCCGTGGCCTCACGGGCCAGCTTGCTGTCGGGGATCTCGACACCGGCGATCTTCTCGGTCATGACTGGCTCTCCTCGGCAGGGGGTGATCGGTCCCTCAACCCTCCGTCGGCCGAGGGCCCGGCGTCCGCTACCGGATGGCCGACAACCCCTCGGAAACGGCCATGCCCGTGCCGGTCGTGCCGAAGCGGCGCTGGTACTTCGTCGGAGAGATGCCCAGGTGCCGGGCGAAGGCGCGGCGCAGGCTCTCGTAGCTGGGGAAACCGGACCGCGCGGCCGCCTCGGTGGCGTTGTGCCCGGAGTCCAGCAGCGCCTTCGCCCGGTCGAACCGGATCAGCTCCACGTACCGCATCGGTGTGGTGTCCAGCTCCGTGCGGAACATCCGGGTCAGATGCCGGGGGCTGACCCGCACGCGGGCGGCGAGCGTCTCCAGGCTGTGGTCAGCCGCGGGGTCGGCCTGTACGACGTCCTGGACCTGCCGCAGCACCGGTGTCTGCGGGGCCGGGCCCTGGAGCGAGGCGGAGAACTGGGACTGTCCCCCGGCCCGTTGCATGTACACCACGAGGGAGCGGGCCACGCTGCGGGTCAGGTCGGGTCCGTGCTCCTGCTCCACCAGGGCGAGGGCCAGGTCGATCCCGGCCGTGACACCGGCCGAGGTGTGGAGCGAGCCGTCCCGGACGAAGAGCGCGTCCGGCTCGACTCGCGCGGTGGGGCAGCGGCGGGCCAGCAGCTCGGTGTGCTGCCAGTGCGTCGTCGCTCGTCTGCCCTCGAGCAGGCCCGCCGCGCCGAGGATGAACGCGCCGGTGCAGATGGACGCGACCCGGCCGGCGCGGGTCGCCAGGGTCCGCGCGGCGGCGGCCAGGCGCGGGTCCACCGGCCCGTGGGGCACGTCGTCGCCGCCCACCACCAGCAGGGTGTCGAAGGCGGGGGCGTCGGTGACGTCGGCGTCGACCGGCACCCGGACGCCGATGGACGTGGAGACCGGGGTTCCGCCGACCGACACGAGGGTCAGCCGGTAGTGGGCGCCGTACCGGTTGGCCTCGCTGAACACCTCGGCCGGCCCGGACAGGTCCAGCATCTTCATGCCGTCGAAGACGAGTACACCGACGCGGTGCTCGTTCGGCTTCATCGTCCTCACCCTGGGGGATCCCGGCTCCCCGGCGGGAGCGCGTACTCTCTCCCCCATTGTCCCCGCCGCCGGCGGCGCGGATCGCGCGGTGGAGCCGGGTGCGGTGACGCGGGCTCGCCGGGAGTGAGCGCGGGTCCGCCCGAGGGGTTTGCCGCCGTGGCCCCGGCCAGGGCCGCCGTGCCGCCCGGCCTCCCGGCCCCCCGGTGCATGTCGGCCGCCGAGCGTGGAAGTGTATGTATGTTCAACCGGCACATAGCACGGACATATGAGGTCACCGGCCTGCGGGGGAACCAGTGGGAACACACCATGAGTTGGAGCACCGACCATGCACACCACCCCCCGCGTGCGCTTCCATGTTCTCGGTCCTCTGGAGATCTGGGAGGGTGAGAAACGGATCAAGCCCGGTGGTCCGGTCAACGAACGGGTCTTAGCCATGCTGCTGCTGGAAGCGGGACGGATCGTTCCGGTCTCCCGGCTGGTCCAGGCGGTCTGGGAGGAGGAGCCGCCGTCCACGGCGGTGCACCAGGTCCGCAAGGCGGTCGCCGAACTGCGCCGGCGCCTGCCCTCCGGCCACGAGGTCATCGTCACCGAGCCGCCCGGCTACCGCGTGGTGCTCGACGACGGCCAGCTGGACCTGCGGATGTTCGACATCAGGGTGCGCCGCGCACAGGAGGCCCGCGCCGAAGGCCTTCTTGACAACGCTGTCATACAGTTGAAGTCCGGACTGGAATCGTGGCGCGGTCCCATCCTCGGCGGCGCCGGCGGTCCCGTCATCGACGCCGCCGCGGCCGTGTGGGAGGAACGGCGGCTGACCGCCTCCGAGCAGTGCTTCGAACTGCGGCTCGACCAGGGCGAGTCGAGCGGCCTCGTCGGCGAACTGCGCGAGGCCGTCACCGCACACCCCTACCGCGAGGTGCTGCGCGGCCACCTGCTGCTGGCCCTCTACCGCGCCGGACGGCAGGCGGAGGCCCTGGAGGAGTACACGCGGCTGCGGACCTCGCTGGCCGAGGAGCTCGGCATCGACCCCGGGCCCAAACTGGCCGCGCTGTACGAGCAGATCCTGCGCGCCGACCCGGACCTGGACGCCCCGCCGGTGCCCGAGGACATGAAGGAACCGCCGTTCGCGGTCGCCGGGACCTCTCCGTGCACGCTGCCGTACGACCTGGCGGACTTCACCGGGCGCCAGGAGGAGATACGGCGGCTCACCACCGCGCCGCCCGCCGAGGGCGACCGCACCAGCCCGCACATCCTGCTGATCGACGGCATGGGCGGCAGCGGCAAGACGGCCCTGGCCGTGCACGCGGCCCACCGGCTGGCCGACACCTACCCCGACGGGCAGCTCTACCTCGACCTGCGGGGGTTCACCCCCGGGGAGGAACCCCTGACCACGGGCACGGCACTCGGGGTGCTGCTGCGCGCGATGGGCGTCCCCGACAGGGCCGTACCCGAGGACCTGCTCAGCCGGGTCGCGCTGTGGCGGGTCACCAGTGCCCGCCGCCGGCTGCTGCTGGTCCTGGACAACGCGGTGGACGGCACTCAGGTCCGCCCGTTGCTGCCCGCCTCCCCCGGCGGCCTGGTCCTCATCACCAGCCGGGTCCGGCTGCCCGAACTGGAGGGCGCCGAGGGGCTGTCGCTCGGTCTGCTCACCGAGGAGGACAGCGTCGAGATGGTGCGCCGCATCCTCGGCGCGGACCGCGTGGCCGCCGAACCGGACGCCACCGCGCACCTGGTACGGCTGTGCGGCCGGCTGCCGCTGGCGCTGCGGGTGTCCGCCGCCCGCCTGCGCAAGCGCCCCCACTGGTCGCTGCACCACCTGACCGAGCGGCTCGGCGACGACTCCCGCATCATGGGCGAACTGGAGTCCGGGGACCGCAGCGTCGCGACGGCCCTGCGCATGTCGTACGACGCCATGAGACCCGAACACCGCGCCCACTTCCGCCTGTTGAGCCTGCACCCGGGAGCCGACTTCGCCGTGCCGGCCGCGGCGGCACTGCTGGACACCGATCCGCACAGCGCCGAGCGGACCCTGGAACACCTGCTGGACGTCCACCTGTTGCAGGAGTTCGAGTGGGGCCGGTACTCCTTCCACGACCTGGTGCACAGCTTCGCCCGCACCCTGCCGGCCGACGACGCCTCGCAGCGCTTCGCCGCGGTGCGCCGGCTGGCCGAGCGCACGGTGGCCGACCTGGAGCGTGCGTGCGACGCCCTGTTCCCCGGCCGGGTGCGCTACGGGTGCGCCCCGGTGACCGACGTCGCGTACGCCGCCCCGGCCCTGCGCGCGCAGGAGGCGCAGCAGTGGTTCGCCCAGGAGTGGCGCAACGTCGTGGCCGTCGTCCACCTGGCCGACCAGCACGGTCTGCACCGGCATGCCGCGTGGCTCAGTCGCGGCATCGGTTTCCACCTGCACGCCCAGAATCACTTCTCCGACTTCGAGCGGACGGCCCGGCTGGCCGTGGACAGCGCGCGCAAGGAGGGGGATCCGGAACTGCTGTGCGTCTCGCTGATCAACCAGGCGGTGGCCCAGTGGCAGCGTGACCTGTTCCGGGAGGGCATCGCCTCCTCCGAGGAGGCTCTGGAGATCGCCTCCGGCCTGGGCGACCCCCGCACTGAGGCGGCCTGCCTGAGCCGGCTCGGCGTCCTGTGCACCAGTGTCGGACGGCTGACGGACGCCGTCGGCTATCTGGAGCGTGCCGGTGACGCGCACCGCGCGCTGGGCTCCGCACGGGAGGAGGCGCAGGCACTGGCCAACCTGTGCTTCGCCAGGGAGCGGCTGGGGCGGCTGCCCGAGGCCGTGGAAGCCGGGGAACGGGCCGCCTCCCTGGCCCACCGCACGGGGGACGCGGGGATCGAGGTGACGGCGCTGGCCAACCTGGCGCTGGCGCTGCTGGGTCTGGAGCGGATCGAGGACGCGGCCGGGTGCCTGGAGCGCGCCCGGGCGCTGTGCGAGCCGTTGCGTTCGCCTGCGCTGACCTCGCTGGTGCTGAGCAATCTGGCGGAGGCGGAACTGGCGGCGGGGCGGGCGGACACGGCGCACGAGCACGCGGTGGCGGCGCTCGACCTGGCCCGCGGTCACGGGTCACGGGCCAGACAGGCCACGATCGAGAACGTGCTCGGGCGGATCGACGGGGCGCGTGGAGAACACCGGCGGGCCGTGGAACGCCATCGGGCGGCGCTGGCGCGGGCGACGGCCATCGGGCTGCGTACGGAGGTCGCCGGCTCGCACCGGGGGCTTGCCGAGTCCCTGCGCGTCCTGGGCGACGCGGCCGCCGCGGACCGGCACGGCCGCTCGGCACGGGAACACGCCACCGCGATGGCGTTGGGTGCGGAGGTGGGAAAACGCTGAGCGGGAAGGTGTGAGGCCGCCCGGCCCGGAGCAGGGACGAGCCACCCCGAAGCCGGAACGGCCGCCCCGCCTGCGAGGGGCGGGGCGGCCGCGGGTCCGGGGCGGGATGCCCTCGGGTCCGGGTCCGGGTCCGGGTCCGGGTTCGGGGGCGAGGGCGGAACGGTCGCGGGCCCAGAAGGCGGGACGGCCTCGGGCCCAGAAGGCGGGACGGCCTCGGGCCCAGAAGGCGGGACGGCCTCGGGCCCAGAAGGCGGGACGGCCTCGGGCCCAGAAGGCGGAACGGCCTCGGGCCCAGAAGGCGGAACGGCCTCGGGCCCAGAAGGCGGAACGGCCTCGGGCCCAGAAGGCGGAACGGCCTCGGGCCCAGAAGGCGGTAC